>URYP01000113.1 GCA_900552115.1 uncultured Oscillospiraceae bacterium
TGGCTGGCGGTTCAGGACGCCTGCCTGCGGGAAGACATCGCCCGCCGGGGGATCACCGACGCGGCGGACATAACGCCTTTAGAGGGTTCCCTTTGCCTGTGGCGGGGCGATGTCACCACCCTGCGGGCGGACGCCATTGTCAACGCGGCCAACGCGCAGCTGTTGGGCTGTTTTGCTCCCTGCCATCTCTGTATCGATAACGCCATCCACACCTTTGCGGGCGTTCAACTCCGTCTGGCGTGCGCGCAGATTATGGAGCGGCAGGGCTTTGACGAGCCGTGCGGGCGTGCTCAGGTCACCCCGGCTTTCAACCTGCCCGCCCGCTTTGTGCTGCACACCGTAGGGCCGCTTGTCCGCGGCGCGCCCACGACCGCGGATGACCGGCGTCTTGCCTCCTGTTATCGCTCCTGCCTGGAGCTGGCGGAAAAAAACGGCGTGCAGTCTCTGGCCTTCTGCTGTATCTCTACCGGCGTCTTCCATTTCCCCAATGAGCGAGCCGCCTACATCGCCGTGGGGACGGTCCGGGACTATCTGCGGCGGCATTCAACCGCTATGAAGGTGATATTCAATGTATTTACCGATATCGACGAATCCCTCTACCGGAGCTTGCTTGGAGCTTTGTAAGCTGAAACGCGCCATAGCCGACGCGCCGGCTGTTTTAATCGGTGCGGGGGCGGGCTTGTCCACCTCAGCGGGCCTGACTTATTCCGGTGAACGATTCCAAAAACATTTTCCCGATTTTATTAAGGCGTATCATTATGACGATATGTATACCGCCGGGTTCTATCCCTATGACACGCCGGAGGAGTTTTGGGGCTACTGGAGCCGGCACATTTTTCTCAACCGCTATGACCAGCCGGCGGGACAGCCCTACCGCGATCTGCTGACGCTTGTACAGGACAAAGAGTATTTTGTGCTCACCACCAACGTGGATCACCAGTTCCAGCTGGCGGGCTTCGATAAACAGCGGCTGTTTTATACGCAGGGGGATTATGGGCTATGGCAGTGCTCCAGGGCTTGTCATCTCCAAACTTACGACAACGAGGCGACGGTCCGCCGCATGGTAGCCGAACAAAACGGCCGCCGCGTGCCGACGGAGCTCATCCCCTTCTGTCCAGTCTGCGGCGCGCCCATGACCATAAATCTGCGCTGTGACCACCGGTTTGTGGAGGACAGCGGTTGGTTTGCCGCGGAAGGCCGCTATCAGGAGTTCCTGCGGCGGCATCAGGGCGGGCCTCTCCTGCTGCTGGAGCTGGGCGTGGGCGGCAATACGCCGGGCATTATTAAATACCCCTTTTGGCAGATGACCGCCCGCCATCCCCTCGCGGCTTATGCGTGTGTCAATCTCAATGAAGCGGCCTGCCCGCAAGACATCCAGTCGCGCGCCATCTGCATTAAACAGGATATAGGAGCCGTTTTAAGGGCCTGCTTGTAAGGGATATTGAATGTCTGGCCGGACCCCTTTTAATTGGTCAATCCGCTTGCTTTTTCCACTGGAATTTGGTATAATATAGTTTAAAGGCAAAACCTCGGAAGTATGGCGTTTTGCCGATCTCTGCCCGCGCCGGACGGACGACGGCGCCGGTTAAAACAGGTAATGGAGGAGTGGTCGCGTTGGACAAAAAAACGACCGGTATTGTGGCCTATATCACATGGGTTGGCTGGATCATTGCCATTGTGGCCGGGGACCGGGAGGGTGCCCGGTTCCATCTCAACCAGGCGCTGACCGTCAACCTGTTCAGCCTGCTGGTGCTGGCGCTGCGGTTCATCCCCTTTGTCGGCTGGATACTCAGCGGACTGTGGAGCGTCTGCATATTGATTTTGGGCCTGCTGGGACTGGTCTACGCTGTCAACGGCGAGGACAGACCCGTTCCGCTGCTGGGACATATTCACATTCTTTCCTGAGGGAATGTGTCGTTCTTTTCCGGGCGCCCGCACACGATTGATCGTTGCCGGGCGCCCGTTTTCTGTCCGCAGGACAAGAGGATTTTAAGGAAGGATGCTGTTTATGACATCAACTGCCGACAACCGGCTGGGCACCGTCCCGATCCGGCGGCTTCTGTTCCAGATGGCGGTTCCCACCGTCCTGGCGCAGCTGGTCAACCTGCTATACAACATCGTCGACCGCATGTATGTGGGCCGGATAGAGGGAAGCGGCTCGCTGGCGCTGGCCGGGCTGGGCGTCACCTTTCCCATTACCATCCTGATCGCCGGGTTTTCCGCCCTGGTCGGAATGGGCGGCGCGCCCCGCGCGGCCATTGCCATGGGGGAAAAGAATTATAAGGCCGCCCAAAAAATCATGGGAAACTGCGTCACCCTGCTGCTGCTGTTTTCCGCCGTGCTGTCGGTCGGTTTCATGATATCCCGCGACTGGATACTGCTGACCTTTGGCGCCAGTGAAAAAACACTGCCGTACGCCTCAGATTATATCTCCATCTATCTGGTGGGTACGGTGTTTGTACAAATGGCTTTCGGCCTGAACATGTTTATCACCAACCAGGGCTTTGCCAAAACCAGCATGGCGACGGTCTGCATTGGCGCCGTTCTCAACATCATCCTTGATCCCCTGTTTATCTTCGGCTTCCATATGGGGGTCAAAGGGGCCGCCTGGGCCACCGTCATCAGCCAGGCGGTATCGGCGCTGTGGGTGGTGGGATTCCTGTGCAGCAAAAAGTCCGTGCTGAAAATCCGGCTGAAGGATATGAAGCTGTCCGGCCGTGTCGTGGGCTCTATCCTGTCACTGGGCGTCTCCCCTTTTGTGATGCAGGCTACGGAATGCCTGATACAGCTCACCTTCAATCACGGAATGCTACGCTATGGCAATGACCTTTACGTAGCGCTTATGTCCATTCTATTCAGCCTGACCCAAGTGATCTGGATGCCCCTACAGGGCTTCGCGCAGGGGGCGCAGCCCATTATCGGCTACAACTACGGCGCGGGCGACCTGTCCAGGGTAAGGCAAACCTTTAAGCTGTTGTTCCGGGTAAGTCTTGGCTTCTCTCTGCTCATCATATTGGCGGTGGAATGTTTCCCCACGGCGTTCCTGCATCTATTTTCGTCCGACCCCGAGCTCATGGCCATTGGGAAAAACACAACCCGCGTATTCCTGCTGGGCATGGCCGTGATGGGCGCGCAGAGCGCCTGTCAGCAGACCTTCCTGGCCCTGGGGCAGGCTAAAATATCGGTGTTTTTGGCCATGCTGCGCAAGGTGATCCTGCTGTGGCCGCTGGCTCTGCTGCTCCCCCGGCTGGCCGGACTCGGCCTGTGGGGGCTGTTTATGGCGGAACCGATCAGCGACGTGATTGCCTCGGTCACCACCACGATCACCTTTTTCCTGTTCAGCCGGCGGCGGCTTTATCACCCGGCGGCCGCCCCCGCTGTTTCCGCAAAACATAATGCTTTGCGTGAGGATCAGGCGTAAGCGGCCGGCCGACTCCTGACAACGGATAAACTGCACGCAACCAGGCCGCCGCCTAATCAATATCCTCATTTCAAATAAAAAAGCCATGCGGACATGTCCGCATGGCTTTTACTATTGCTTTGTTTATCTGTGAATCAGAAGCCCTGAGCAATCATGGTTTTCGCCACTTTTTCAAAGCCGGCGATGTTCGCGCCCATCACATAGTTGCCCTTCATGCCATACCGCTCGGCGGCATCGCTCATGCTGTGGGTGATGGTGACCATGATATTTTTGAGTTTCGCGTCCACCTCTTCATAGGACCAGCTCAGGCGTTCGCTGTTCTGGGACATCTCCAGCGCCGAGGTCGCCACGCCGCCGGCGTTGGCCGCTTTGCCGGGGGCAAAGATCACACCGTTCTGCTGCAGGTACTCGGTCGCTTCCATGGTGGTGGGCATATTGGCGCCTTCGCAGACCGCCAGGCAGCCGTTCACCACCAGCGCTTTGGCGTCGTCCAGCAGCAGCTCGTTCTGGGTCGCGCAGGGCAGCGCCACGTCGACTTTGACGCTCCACACGCCCTTACCCTCATGGTACTCGGCCTGCGGACGCGCTTTGACATACTCAGAAATGCGGGCGCGGCGGACTTCCTTGATATCTTTCACGACCGCCAGGTCGATGCCGTCCTTATCGTAAACCCAGCCGGTCGAATCGGAGCAGGTCACCACTTTCGCGCCCAGCTCCTGCGCCTTCTGGATGGCATAGATGGCCACGTTGCCGGAACCGGATACCGCAACGGTTTTGCCGCTCAGCGCGATGCCGTTGAGTTTCAGCAGTTCGTCGGTCAGGTAGAGCAGGCCGTAACCGGTGGCTTCGGTGCGCACCAGAGAACCGCCGTAGGTCAGGCCCTTGCCCGTGAGAACGCCTTCGTATTTGCCGGCCAGGCGTTTATACTGGCCAAACAGGTAACCGATTTCCCGGGCGCCGGTGCCGATATCGCCGGCCGGCACGTCCACGTCCGCGCCGATGTGGCGATACAGCTCAGTCATGAAACTTTTGCAGAACGCCATGATTTCACGGTCCGATTTGCCTTTGGGATCAAAATCGGAACCGCCCTTGCCGCCGCCGATGGGCAGGCCGGTCAGGGAATTTTTAAAGATCTGTTCAAAGCCAAGGAATTTGATAATACTCAGGTTAACCGAGGGATGCAGGCGCAGGCCGCCCTTGTAAGGTCCAATCGAGTTGTTGAACTGCACGCGATAACCGGTGTTGACCTGAGCCTGGCCCTTGTCGTCCACCCACGGCACGCGGAAGATGATCTGGCGGTCGGGTTCAACCAAACGCTCCAGCAGCGCTTCACGGCGATATTGCTCCTCGTTGGCCTCGATCACGGGGCGCAGGGACAGCAGCACCTCTTTCACCGCCTGCAGGAATTCCGGCTGGCTCGGGTTTTTGGCCTCTACCAGTGCAATGACCTCATCAACATAAGACATAAACTTGACACGCTCCCCACCTGAAATTTGAGAGCCACAGCGTTCTATCCGCCATGGTTTTCTCCACGTTATGAAATTATAACGGTTTCTTCTTTCATTGTCAATCGGTTTTTGCAGGAAATTTTCTTCTTTTGGGCATAATTAGACAACTTTACGATTTAGAACTTTCATGTCACTGTATTATTAGTATTCTTACCAAGGATTTTAAAAAGCAGGGTATTTTACCAGATCAATTTATTGAAGTGAAGCCGAAAGGCAATTTTCGCAATATGAAAGTTGGGTTCACAAGTCCTGCAAACCGTTTAGTTTTCTGAGGTGCTATCTGCGACGCCCTGCCGCGTCTGTCCCGGTCCAAAGCGGCCAACTGTCTGAAATCCGCGAAAAAGGGCGCCCAGCGGTTGCCTTCACCAGGAATTTGTGTTATAGTAAACAACATTATGCCCAATGGCCTCCTTGATGGGGGCAACTGTTTTGAGAAAGGGTTTTAAGTCATGATTCGCGACCGTCAATTTTACCGCCGCATTTTTACCATTGCCATCCCCATTGCCCTGCAAAATCTCATCACGCTGGTTACCAGCATGATGGACACCGTTATGCTGGGGCAGGCGGATAAGACTGGTGTTCTTCTGTCGGCTTCGTCCCTGGCCAACCAGCCGTTTTTCATATTGACCATCACCACGTTTGGCCTGTCCGGCGCCGCGTCGGTACTGGCGGCGCAATACTGGGGCAAGGGCGACACCCGCTCCATCCGCTCCATATTTTCCCTGATTATCAAGGCAGCCGCCATTCTGTCCTTTCTCATGGGGACAGTGGTGCTGCTGTTCCCCGGGCCGATCATGGGGCTGTACTCCAACGACCCGGCTGTAATTGAAAAGGGCGTGGATTACCTGCGGATCATCGGCTTCGCCTACTATACGTTCGGTATCAGCAACACGGTCATATGCACGTTGCGGGGAATTGAACTGGTGCGGATTTCGGTGCTGGTCAATACGGCCTCCCTGCTGACCAACGTGTTCCTAAACTGGGTGCTGATTTTCGGCAACCTGGGCGCGCCGGCTCTCGGTATCAAGGGGGCGGCCATCGCTACCCTCTGCGCCCGTTTGCTGGAATTCGTTATCGTCACCATTTATGTCTTCTGCATTGACAAACGTCTCGGTCTGCGCCCCCGTCACCTGCTGCGGTTCCACAAGGTACTGGCCCGCGACCTGTTGTCCTGCGGCACGCCGGTGGTCATCAACGAGCTGGCGTGGGCGCTGGGCATCACGGTGCAGGCCGCCATTCTGGGGCATATCCGCTACGCTCAGGGCGATCCAGTCGCCGCCAACTCGATTGCGGGCATTGTGCAGCAGCTTTCCACGGTTTTCATCTTTGGCGTCGCCAACGCGGCGGCCGTCATCGTGGGTATGACCATCGGCGAGGGCAAGGCGGAGCTGGCAAAAAAACAGGCGCATACCTTTAAATACCTCAGCTTTGTCATCGGCATTCTGGCCTGCGGCCTCATCCTCCTGCTAAAAGACCCGTTTGTGGACTTTTACGATATTCCGCAGGTGACCAAGGATCTGGCTAAAGAGCTGATGGTGGTCATTGCGGTGGTGACCATTTTCGTGTCCTCCTCCTCGGTACTGATCGTCGGGGTGCTGCGCGGCGCGGGCGATACCCGATTCTGCCTGACGGCGGAAATGATCTGCCTGTGGCTGATTGCCACCCCGGTCGCTTTTTCCCTGGCGAATATTTTCCACGCGGCCGTGCCGCTGGTGCTGATTGGAATGAAGATCGACGAGCCAAGCAAAACCATTGCCTGTCTTTTCCGTATGCGCACGGGTAAGTGGATGCGCAGCCTGACGCGGGATTTTAAAGAATGAACGAAAGATAAAGCAACCGGCGGGGATGATCTCTGCCGGTTGTTTTTGTTAATGTCTGGCAAACAGCGCATGGTATACGCTGTCTGCCATTTTCTCCTTTTATGCGCTCAAGCCGCGCGGACCCATCCAACACTAGCAGTGCCCGGCTCCCATTGATGCGCTGACGCGCAATATGAATCGCCGACCGAGGCGCATGGCGTACGATGTACGCCCACCATTTTCTCCCTTTATGCGCTCAGGCCGCGGGGGCCGTTCCTTTTCGTCTTGTCGAAAAGGAACCAAAAGAC
>URYP01000114.1 GCA_900552115.1 uncultured Oscillospiraceae bacterium
GCCCTTTAACCTTCTTTTCTGAATGATCTATGCTTTCGTCAAATTGGTCGGCATCGACTACCATCTTGGCTTCTATGCCGCCCACTTCATATACGTCAGACATTCAAACACCTCCTTAATGTCCCATTACATCGTCTATGTATCCTGACGACCGGCTTAACCTATCGTCCGAACCGTACATGGCGAACCAGTCCTGCAAATCGGTTTCGTCGATCTGCTTCGGGCTAACGCCGTCACGCATGAATGAGGCATATAGTTTCATTAACTCCCGGTAAAGCTGATCCTGCCTTACCGGGCTTTTCCGTTTTTTTCCGCGCCCGGCATAAACTGATCGATCCAGGCGTCGCTATCTTTTCGGGCCTGCATGACCTCTTTCATGTCCAGTTTATACTCATCCAATTTTACCGTGCCGTCATCGGAAAACAGAGACAGAGTAAAATCGATATCGTCCTGCATAGCTTGTAGCGGGTCTTTGTTCTCCCGCTCACTGATCAGGCGCAGATAGGCTTTCAGGTGCCCCACTTTGGGTCGCGGCGCGGTGATAATCTTCCCATCAACTGTCAATTTCAGATCCATTATTTAACCTCCTCGCTCGGTGTGTACGGCTTACTGGGGTCGAACATCGGATCCTTTAGCCACTCAGCGTCCAACACTGCCTTGGTAATACTGGGGTCAAGATTGACGTCGTCCTCGTCTACAAACTCAAATCCCGTATCATCGAACACCCGCATGGCGTTTTGTCCCTCAATAGATTGCGTCTGGAACTCCACGCTGCCTTCTTTAGTTTTGTAATCAGCGCTCGGTACACTAAAAGTGGTTTTCAAGAGGCGCAAATATCGGTACTTACCGTTGGACTTTTGGCTTCTCCACATCAATGCGCCAGGCGGAGGCGTCGGGTTGCCAACGCGGACAAGACCTTTTTCATAATCCGCACCCGTCACTAAAGCATACTCATTTGGAAGAAGATCGGCACGATCAATCGTAACGCTTTGATCTCCTACCTGTGCATACACAACGCGGGGGCCGTCATCAGCGTGAAAGGTGGAAATGCTGGATCCCGGATTGAAACCAATGCTTTTTACATTTCCAAAGTGAACCGCAGCATCATAAGCCGCGCCCTCTGTGGTATCGCTCAGAAGCTTGGCAAAGTGCAGCATGTCACATCCTACGCGGGGCAAAGCTTCCATTTCTTTTTTATCAGGCATATATTATTCCTCCTTTGATATCGTCCGGGCGTACACCCGGAAATTCTGTGTAAAATAAATGCGGCGCTGCTCGTCCTCTTTTAGCTTAAAAGGGGTCTGCAAGGCCGCAAAACGAAAATATAGAGTATGGTTGACCACGACCGGTTCACGGCCTATTTGGCTGTTTCCGATATCTTTCAGTATATCGGATATACTGTTGGCCCGCTCCAGCCCGGCATCAAATGAACGGGAGCGGGTTACCACCTGCAGGGAATATCCGAAAAATCGGTTGTCTAAGCTATTGGACGGTAGGCCCGCATATTCGTACAATACAACGACATCATCCGGTATATCGGCTCCGTCCGGCAAATACGACCGGTAAACCGGTTCGGTTACGCCGGCGGCTGTCAGAATATCTTTCACATCCTTGGTCAGGTTCATTTATGAAGCACCCCCTGTGCCGCGTCGGCAAGGTTCTGCATATAGAAGTCACGGTTGGCGTTCAGCGGGTCCTCCAGATACTTGGCCTTTCCGCCCGGAACCTTTGGTCCGGCATGGTTCAGGCTCAAATCCTCATGCTGCTTGGCAGCGTAAGGGAGATTGGAACCAACTGTCATGTTCAGGCCGCCAGCTTCTTCCTGGAACCGGCCATTTACGGATCCCGGTTCTAACGATCCTCTCAGATCACCAGTCTCGACGGGGGCCTGCATGGCTCCCTCTCCAGCCAGATGCATCGCGTTTCCGCGATTAGCCCTACCCAGCGCGGCCCGCATGGCCTTTTTCAGTTCCTCCCCGCGCCATGTTATGCTCATAGTCTCGCCTCCGTATGATCGTAGCCGCCGTATACGCCTTTTTTGCAGGATACACGGATGATAGAGACATCCTTGCCGTCTATCACCAGCGCGTCATTTAGCCCTATTTCCCGCTCAGTATACAGCACCCGCTCGGAAACCACTTCGTTGCCTTTGGCGTCCTTTACAACACGGCGGTCATCCTCAATGCGGCAAGGGATGGACACCGGCTCGTCATATAGAGGCGAACCGGTATCGTCATATCCCCTTCTGCGCTTATACTGAACCGTCGTATTGAGCTTATCCGATATCATGCTCATACGATAGGAAACACCCCCTGCACAGCTAAATACGGGCGAATGAGGGCCATGGCCATATCCGACAGCAAGCGCCCCCTCAGACCGCTTTGCTGATCGGATAGCTTTACATAGCTTTCACTTACACCGCCAATGGAAACAGAGGCCACCCCCTGTCGGATAGCCTGCTCCCGCCCCTGCGCCGTTTTGTCGCAGGATTGCTCCAGAATAGCCAGTGCTTCATGACAGCAGGCACGTTTGATAGCCTCGGGGACAACCGTATCGGGAGAGCGGGGAAACTCCTGCAGTTGTCCATCAGTGGCCTTGCAGCCCCTAAACCCGCCGCCTAAGCTGGATAGAGCGTCAATGTGTACCGTTGCGGACAGCAGCGCCCGCTCTTTGTCGGACGCCTGCGCCCCGCTCCACGCGTCTGTATTCATCAACCCGTCCAGGTATTCGTCTGCGTACTCACTCGTCGCGTAGCATTGCATCGCCCTCCTCCTTCGCTTTTCTGCGGGTGGTGGTCTTTGTCTCCGGATCCGGTGGCGGAGTTGATTCCTCTACCGGTTTTGATGTGGGTTTCCGCATAAAAAACGTCATGCTCATGCCGCCACCTCACGCAATCTTATGTTTGATCGCCGCCAGAGGCACCTTCTTGTGATCGACAACCAGCTGCCAGTTGGCTGCGGTCGCCAGATCGACATTGGCCGGGGTGGGATCAGTAGCAGTTGTATAAGCCGCCGGCTCTTTCCACGCCACGCCCATTGGATGCAGCACAAAAGCCCGACGGGTGATCAGGTAGTCCTCACTGCCCAGGCTGTTGCGATCGGTTTCAACCGGCGTTAGAGATGTGGGAACGCCCTCACCACGGGCAATCGCGCCCATACCTACCATATAGGTGGTAAACACTCGTCCCTCTCCCTCGCCGCTTACCGGCATGTTGTCATCAACAATGATACGATAACCCAGGTAGTTGGGATAAGAAAGAGCGCCCTCCGGTGTACGTTCATACTCGATCAATCCCTGTTTCTGAAGTTCCGTTTTGACAGCGGAGTGCATGACCAGAGCGGTCAGCGCTTCCGCCGCATCCCCCAACGCTTGTTTGGTATCCAGTACCACGCCACCGCTTATTACGGCAGCCGAACCGGTGCCAGACGATACATCGTTTACATGGTCTGCCAGGGCAGTACCAAAGACGCCCGTCAGGACATTGATAAGCACCTTTTGCTCGTTACGCAGCCACCACGCCACATAACGGTCTGCAATCGCTTTCATGGGGTCGGCCCCCGCCAAAGCGCCGGCCAGTTCATGGCTGCCCCACGCCTTGGCACGGATCAGCAGGACAGCCTTATCCTGCCCGGTGGTGATGCTATCTACCGAAATGTTGGTGCCCTGATTAGGCATGACCTCATCGTCGCCGGTCAGGTCGTTGAAGAAGGGCATATTGATAATTTTGCCGCCCTGTGCGACAAGTTTGTCCAGTTCTTCGCCGGACGTGATGATGCCGGACTGGACAAGCATGGATTTCTTCGTAGTCTGCTGCTGTACATACGGCACCCATACATCAGGTACGATCACATCCGAAAGTTTTGTTACTGGCATAAAATCTTCCTTTCAAAATTACTATACGCCGGCCTCTGCCATAAGCTTAGCGGCCAGCTTAGGATTGGTGCGCAGAATGCGCCCCTGTTCGGTCATGTTGAAGCCCTCCTGGCTCCATGGGTTGTCTTTGCCTGCAATCGGCGATTGATTGGCCGGATTGGCGGCCGGGGTAACCGGCGGAGTTGCGGATACAGCCAGTTCCGGCACCGCATCCAGCACCGTTTGAAGTGCGGCGGTGACGGCTCCGGTATCTACCTGCATATCGTCCCCTACCTCGACGGCGGTCAAATCCGCCAGCCGCAGCGCATATTCCACCCGCTCCGGCTTCACGCCAAGCTGCGCCGCCGCCGATTGGGCCGCTAGACGTACCAGCGACTGTTTGGCCGCTGCAATTCTGGTGTTGGCGGTCTGCTGCGCTTCCTGCGCCAGCTGCTCGGGCGTTTTCTCTGCGGCTTTCTGTGCCTTGTAGGCTGCCAGCGCCGCTTCGATCTCTTCCCCGGTCATACCCTGCTGTTGGAAATAGTTTTTCAGCGCCGAATTACCGGCCCGCTGCGCCCGCTCCTCCGCGATTCGGTTCGCCTCCTGCATCTGTTCCGGTGTGAAGGTCACGGTCGCCGGCTCCGGTGTTGCTGGGTCAATCACCTCCTCCGGTTGATTTTGGTCTGTGTTCATCTTTTCTGCCATTCTTGTACCTCCGTTTTAGGGCCGTAGCCCATGTCTCCGTTTTACGCCCGTCGGCCCGTGCGGCTTTTTACACCGGTCAGCACGTTTTGGGTATAAAGAAAACCGCCCTTTCGGACGGTTGTCAACGAGTTAATATTTCTATCTTTTTGTGTATATATCTTGCATGTTTTTGTCTTTTGTGGTATTTTTGTGTTGTATAAAGGAGGGGTTATATGAGTTGGTTAAGCGCGTACTACTCTAGCCGTGATGCCGAAACGACAACAATCGTATTGCTGGTGTTAGGGGCATGTATCAGTATCGCTATCCTGGTGTTTTTTATCAGCCATATGAGCCGGCAAACCAAAGGGATAGAAGAAATTTACAAACTTCTATATCAGATGCAGGCCAAAAAACCTGATAAAGAGGGCAACGGGACTAATGAGATTGCTCCAACGCTTTATTTGCAAGATTTAAAGGAACGCGAAGAAAAAGTAATAAGTGCAAATCAGGAGTTTGTAGAACAGCATGAAAATAAATCAAAGCGGCACGAGAATATTATCGCGGCAGTGTTTGGCATTGGAATTATTCTTTTCTTGGTTATTGTCATTATTGTCTCGAACTTATAAAACATATAGTTAGGGAGCGACCACAGCGGCCGCTCCCCTTTTCTTATGCTGATTTCAGGCACAACAGCCTGAATGTTTCCCGCCCCTTCGGCGTTATCAATGTCTGTGTCCCGCTCCATTGCGTCTTGTCGTTCACCGATTCCTTAATCTCGAACAAACCGTTGTCTACATGTTGGGCATATGGCATAAGCCGGCCCCGCTTGTCGCGG
The DNA here is from genome assembly GCA_900552115.1 of uncultured Oscillospiraceae bacterium. Classification (GTDB taxonomy): domain Bacteria; phylum Bacillota; class Clostridia; order Oscillospirales; family Acutalibacteraceae; genus UMGS1474. Next base: position 5,372 of record URYP01000114.1, read on the forward strand.
TATATGTATTTCTTATCGATCAGAAATTGGACGAACCGTTTCGGCGGGACTTCGAGCTGTTTTGCCGTTTCCCGGAAGTTGGTCAACAGGTTTCTATCCACCAATTCGTTAAAATAATCCACTTTGGGTCTGGCTATCTCCAAATCAACAACCAGCGCCGAATTAACCGCCTCCAGTGCTTTGCTTTTCTCTTTTTCCTCTTTAAGAGCAGTAGCGATCTGAATAATGGTGTCCGGGTTCAGCAATGCCTTTTCGATGGTATCTGCTGTCATATAGGCTCCGTGTTTGCGGATAGAGGGCAAGACTTCGTGGGTAACCCAGCGCTTGAATTGGCGAAGTTGTCCGCGCCGATTTTCAATGTACTCGTCGGACACGCCGCGCGCCTTTTCTGGCTGCATAGCGAACAATGCAGAGTATAGGCCAGCTTCGTTGACGACAACCATATCCTGCATACCGCCAGGGGTGTTGATTTGCGACACACCCTTTTCCTCATCATCCAAACGCCCCGATACTCTACGATAGTTTGTTTCTCCAAACGTGAGACACACATCTTTAAGAACCCACCAAACCACGCCGTCTTTTTCTATCGTTCTTATCTCCTGATCGTTATAGTTGAATATCTGTAACTCATTCATGCTGCAACCTCCATTCTCAGCTTTAAGAGCTTATCTAATACGTCTTCGGTCATTGAATCGACCTTCTCAGCCATATCTTCGCACACACTACAGACCCCTTGCATTTGATTTTTCTTGTAGCTCTTGTGCTTTTCATCCGGCCCTACTACCATGTCGTTAAGATCGCTGCGCAACAGTCCGATAGTGCTCGACAATTTCCAAATCAGTGTAACCAATTCTTCCAATTCATCAATAATTGAATCCATAATAAAAAGACCCCTTTCAACTCAAAATTGGTTGCAAGAAGCCTCTACCCATGTTATAATATTACACGAGTAGAAATACTCCTTGTGGATACTCGCTCATCTTTCGACGGGAGGGCGGGTATCCTATCTTTTTTTTGTCGTCAATTTCGCATGCAGTTGATTTACCATCTGTTCAAGCAAATTCGTTTTGGTCTCACCAGTTATATCGGCACATTCCTGGAATTTTTTAACCGTTGATGCTTTAGCCCGCAAAGCAATTTGCTTATTTTTGGGTTCATCTCCTACAATAGGACGACCAGTTTTGGGCGACAAACCATCACCTCACTTTCGCCTAGGCATAACATAACATACGTCTAGGCATAAGTCAATACTTTTTTCACACCGGTGTAATGACTATATTATATCAATCGAAAAATAAAATCAAATAAGAATCGGAACTGTCCACTATGCATTTTGCTTCTCAATTACGTCGAATATAAGGCAGGATTTATCGACAATCATAAAAAAACTCCCCCACAACTAATATGGGGCGTTTTATTGTTCATTCCTACAAAATTACCATAGTCAATAAATTACCCGCTCCCTAAATTGAGAGCGGGCTTTAATTATATTTTTGACTTTATTTTTTTACCCAGAATTAAAAGATCGTTATAATTAATATAAAATTTATCAAAATTATTATTTTCAACATATACCGATAGTGTTAACAACTCTATCTTTCCGTCATGCTTGTCCAGATAGTCAAGCATATCGTCTCCCG
>URYP01000115.1 GCA_900552115.1 uncultured Oscillospiraceae bacterium
ATGCAAAGACGAATATCCGCGTGGGAGGTGAAACGGCAAGTGCAGACGCAGACAGCGCGGAACGCAGCTTGATATAACCGCCGCGATAGGCGCTCTTATCGTCGATGATCGTATCGCCGGTCTGCTTTATGGTAAGCACCATGCGCAGATGAACGTCTTTGAGCGGATGGCTGGTAAAATCGACCGCACCGCTGTCCACACCCTGCCATCCAATGGAAAAAATGGTTTTATTGCTAACGGTTTTTTGCACCTCCGCTTTGCTGAAACGGGCCAACACATAGTCGTGGCTGCGCTGGGTAAAGTGGATGGTGTAGGTGATGGTGACACCGCCCATGGAAATGGTTACCGTGGTATCGCCCGGGATGGATGCGGCGTTTTGGATTGTGATGTTTTCCGCCGGTACGCCCGGCACCGTCACAGCCGGAACCGCCGCGCCGTCCACCGGGTAGTAGTAATCGGTGGTTTCCGCGCGGAAATCGTCCAGCGGCTTACCGCCGACCTCAATGCTCTCCAGCGCGATCTTGACGACAACCGGGAAACTGTCGGTCATCGTTTTTCCGCCGATGGTCACCGACGCCGTCACAGTCGCCACACCGCTGCCCACCGGATGCACCGTGCCGTCCGCGTCCACCGTCACAACAGCGGGATCACTGGTTTCAAAGGCCACTGTAGCGCCGCTGCCGGACAGATCATAGAAGGAATCGTCATTCATAGTGGCGGTGACCTCGGTTTTAATGACTTTGCTCGTGTTGGCGGCGTTCAGCACCAGGCGATCCGCCTTGGCGGTAACGACCGTCAGTTCCGGGGTCAGCTCACCGTTCATGGTGAAATTGGTTTTCAGCGCGGTCGTTTCGTCTGAGGAGGGGCCGACAAACAGGGTGTACTGACCTTGGTCATAGACGTTTTTCCCCAGTTCCTCATCCCAGAAATAGCAGTCGGACAGATCCAGATTCAGCGTGACGGTTTTGGTCTCGCCTGCTTTAATCGCCACCTTTTCAAACGATTTCAGCTGCTTGAAGGGACGGTCGACGCCATCGTTGTTCGGCACCGCTACATACAGCTGAACCACTTCCCGGCCGTCTACTTCGCTGGTGTTTTTAACGTCCACGGTGACTTTCAGGGTATCGTTGGGCGTCACGGTGGATTTATCGATTTTCAGGTTACTGTAGGTGTAGGACGAATAGTTCAGGCCATAACCGAAGGGATAGGTCTGGGCACCCTTATAATACTGGTAAGTCCAGCCGTTAAAATCCTCTTCCCCACGGATATTGTAGTCATCGATAGTGGGCAGTTCGGCGTTTTTCGCATACCAGGTGACAGGCAGCTTGGCTGAGGGGTTCGCCTCGCCATACAGCACCCGCGCCAGCGCGTTGCCCTGCGCCTGGCCGTTGTAGCAGGTCCACAGGATCGCCGGTACATTGTCTTTAAAGTCTTCGATCTCCACCACACCGACCGTCTGCATATACACAACGGTTTTCGGATTGAGCCGGGCCAGTGTATTGGCCATAGCCACCTGGCTTGAAGGCATGACAATGGTGTTGCGGTCGGTACCCTCGCCAGAGGAATTGCCGTTGAGGCAGGCGATGACCACATCCGCGTCCTTGATCTGCTGGGTTTCTTCCTCGGTAAAGGTCACATCCTGCTGTTGCATGGCAAACGTCAGATACAGATTTTTGGTGGTGTATCCGCCGGCATCACTTACCGGCGCAGACAATTCCTTATACGTCTGCCAGCCGCCGGTCATCTCGGTTTCCACCGCTGCCAGCTGCATACCGCTGACCGAATCCATAGTTACGGTGATGGTGCCCGGCAGCGCCACTTTATCTCCCGATACCTGAAAGGAGATCGACTCGATATCGGCTATATCCACATTTTCATACATCAGGGTCGCGCCTGGAGTAACAAACCCAATATTGCCGTTGCCTTCCTCATATTTGCAACCCAGAAGCTGCTTGGCATCGGATGCCTTCAGTGTAACGGTTTTGCCGCCTTTTTTATGGATGACGACATTCTTCATGTTGCAGATATACGATCCGGCCGGGGCCGTCGCCGCCCCTTTGATATAGGTGACATCAGCCCCCAGATTGGTCATACCCTGCACAGGCGTCGTCATGTTGGCTTCGGTGGGCTTACCCGAATAGTCGCCCAGCTCCGCCTCGTTGGCCGTCTTACCCACCATGACCACGTTTTTCTGGGTGGTTTTATCCAGCGGGAGGAGGCCGTTCTCATTTTTCAGCAGGACGATGGTATCGTTCGCCGAATCCTCCGCCAGTTGCTTGTGCTGCGCATTCTCAACCTGTTTGTCGAACGAATACGCGTCGCTGCGGTAGGGAACATCCTCCGCCGGGTCAAACTCACCGGTGCGCATACGCGCCGTAAACAGGCGCACAAGCGCGAGGTCGATCACATCCTCCGACAGCACGCCGGTGTTCACCGCGTTCTGCGCATAGGCCTTGTAGATGCCGCCGCAGTCCAGGTCACAGCCGGCCTCCAGGGAATAGGCAACCGACTCCTCTTTGGTCACCACACGGCCAAGGCCTTCCGGTTCCCATTTGTGCTGTTCGGTGATATCCTGAATCGCGCCGCAGTCCGAGGTCACATAGCCGTCAAACCCAAAGGTTTTGCGCAGCAGCGTATCCAGCAGATAGGTGTTGGCCGAAGCCGGAACGCCGTTGATGCGGTTGTAGGAGCTCATAACCGAGGCCACATCCGCCTGCCGCTCCACCCCTTTGAAAGCGCGGGTATAGTACTCCCGCAGGGTGCGGTCGTCCATGTTGGACGTGCCGGAGTGGCGGTTATATTCGCTGTTATTGGCCGCAAAATGTTTGATGGTAGAGATGGTTTTGAGATACTTCTCATCCGTGCCCTGCATGCCTTTGACAAAGCCGCTGCCGATCTGTGTCGTCAGATAAGGGTCCTCACCATAAGTTTCGTGGTTGCGGCCCCAGCGGGGATCGCGGGCCATGTTGATGGTGGGCGACCAGTAGGACAGGTAGCTGCCCTTGTCGTTGGCGTAGGCACGCGCTTCATCCGACACCGCGTCGGTGATTTCCTCAATCATGGCCGGGTCCCAGGACGCCGCCATGGCGATGGAATACGGGAAGGACGTTGCCGCCCCCTGCCGCGCCACGCCGTGCAGAGCCTCCCGCCAGTAATCGTATTTGGCCACGCCGAGCCGGCTGATCGCCGACGTGCTGTTGCCAAGCTGACTGGCCTTTTCTTCCAGCGTCATGCGGGATACCAGGTCCGCCGCTCGCTCCTCAAAAGACCGGGACGTATCCTGGTAAGGATAGATCGTTTCCGGTTCCGCCTGAGGCGCCGGCAGCGGGACCGCCACACAGCCGACAGCCAGTACAGCGGCCGCGGCCATAGACAGGACCCGCTTTGCCAGGTGGGTATGTTGCTGCATATGCTCTCCTCCATTCATTTTCCTGTGTTTTTGGTACACATACACAGTATACAAAATAGCGGCCAAGCATACCAGTCATTTATTATATAAAACCAATCAATATTTGATGTTTAACTGTAAATTTATGACATCATCTGACAAATTCATCTTAATTTCAGCGTTAATCGGGCGAACGTCATTCTCTCATTGAAAGCGCCCCGGCCACATACCGGCCGTTAAAACAAGCAAAACAAAACTCTGACGATTCATAAACGTCAATTAAATCCTTCACCGTTAGGAACCGCAGGGAGTCAGCCCCGATGTAATTGCGAACTTCTTCGCAAGATAAGCGGCCGGCTATAAGTTCCTCCCGCACGGAAATATCCACTCCGTAAAAACAGGGATGGAGAATCGCCGGCGAAGCGATCCGCATATGAACGGCCGCGGCGCCCGCTTCTCTGAGCAGATGTACAATCCGTCGTGAGGTTGTACCCCTCACCAGCGAGTCGTCGATCAGCACAATGCGTTTTCCTTTCACCACCGCCGCATTTGCCGACAGCTTCATGCGCACGCCGTTGTCCCGCAGCCGCTGAGTAGGTGCGATAAAGGTGCGCCCAACATAACGGTTTTTAACCAACCCCATCTCATAGGGCAGGCCGGATGCCTCGCTGTACCCGATGGCCGCCGACAGGGATGAGTCCGGAACCCCTACCACCATATCCGCCTGCAGGCGGTTTTTATCTTTTTCCGCCAGTTTACGGCCGGTCTCCTTGCGTATGGCATGGACATTGCGCCCCTCCACATTGCTGTCCGGCCGGGCAAAATACACGTATTCCATCGCACAGAGCCTGGGCCGGATATCCTGTGTATAAAAGCGGGAAACCACTCCCTCCGCGCACAGTTTGAGAATCTCGCCCGGTTTTACATCCCTCCAGAAATCCGCGCCGATCAGGTCAAAGACGCACGTTTCGCTGGCGGCGCAATAGCCGTTGCCCAGCCGCGCTACAGACAGGGGCCGCAGCCCGTGTTTGTCCCGCACGGCGTAGAGATTTTTTTCCGTTAGCACCAGGAACGAAAACGCTCCCTGCATTTGCCGGCAGGCGGCTGTGATTTTATCTAAAAGCGTCCCCTTTCCCCGCTGGATGAGATGCAGGATGATTTCGCTGTCGGTGCTGCTGTTCAGAATGCTCCCCTGCCGTTCCAACGCCTCGCGTTGTGCGGCGGCATTGACGATTTGACCGTTGTGGGCCACCGCCATGCCGCCGCTTCCCCGGCGGGCCACCATCGGCTGGAGATTTTCCCTCTCATCGCCGCCCATCGTCCCGTAGCGCACATGCCCGATCGCGGCCGGCCCTGCCAGCGGCTGGAGGCTGCCCGGGGGCAGGGCCTCCGCCAGAAGTCCCGTTCCCCGGACACAGCGGATAGTATCGCCGTCTCCCACCGCGATGCCCGCTCCCTCCTGTCCCCGGTGCTGGAGGGCATGCAGCCCTTGATATACAAGCGGCGCCGCAGACGTATGGCCCCACACACCGCAGACGCCGCATTCCTCATGCAGTTCCCGATTCATTCAAGCCCCATCCCTTCCTAAAGCCGGTACGGCCCTGACGGAGTACACCGCCAGAGCCGTTCCTGTTCATTGCTGGTCGTCTCCCTGCAGGGCGTCGTAGCCCTGTTCACCGGTACGGACGCGGATGACGTTCTCCACATCGTACAGGAAAATTTTCCCGTCCCCGACGCTGCCGGTATACAGCGCCTGCCGCGCCGCATCCACCACCGCCTGCACCGGCACCTTGCTGACCACAATTTCCACTTTCATCTTGGGCAGTAGTTTGGCTTCCTCCAGTTTGACGCCGCGGTAATAGACATCGCGCCCTTTCTGCACACCATAGCCCAGCACCTGGGTCACCGTCATGCCCGTGACGCCGATGCTGTTCATAGCCGTCTTCAACGATTCCAGGCGACCCTGATTGAAAACGACCACCACCTTTGTCAGCTTGCGGCCAGTTGATTCATCCAATACCGCCGCCTCGTCCGGCAAGTGTACCAGCGGCACCGCCTCGTCCGGCGGCGCCGGCTCGTCTTCCGCCGCAGACATTTCCCCGGTGAGGACCTGCGGCACCATCTGGAAATCGCCGTAAGCGCTGACGATGCCGTGCTCGGTGACATCGAGCCCTTTCAGCTCCTCCTCCCGGCTGGCCCGCAGGCCGATGGTCTTTTTAATGAGCAGGAACACCGCCGTCATGGTCACCACTACCCAAGCTATGACCGATACGACGCCCAGCGCCTGTACGCCCAGAAGATGCCAGCCGCCGCCGTAAAACAGGCCCTTTTCCACGCCGTTGTTGCCGCAGGAGAACAGGCCGGTCAACAAGGTGCCCGACGCGCCGCACAAGCCGTGGACACCGACAGCGCCAACCGGATCGTCCACCTTCAGCACCTTATCGATAAACTCGATACCGAACACCACGACAAAGCCGGCGATCAGGCCGATGAAAAACGCGCCGTTGGTATCCACCGCGTCGCAGCCGGCGGTGATGGCCACCAAGCCGGCCAACGTGCCGTTGAGGGTCATGGAAACGTCCGGCTTTTTATACCGGACCCAGGTAACGATCATCACCGTCAGGGTGGACACCGCCGCCGCCAGGTTGGTGGTGGTAAAGATATGGCCCATGATGGGGATGGCCGCGCCTTCGGCGCTGACCGTGGAGCCGCCGTTAAAACCAAACCAGCAGAACCACAGGATGAACACGCCCAGTGCGCCCAGCGTCAGGCTGTGTCCCAGGATGGCCCGCGGTCTGCCGTTTTTGTCGTATTTGCCGATACGCGGACCAAGGATCAGCGCCCCCACGAAGGCGGCCACGCCGCCCACCATATGTACCGCCGTGGAACCGGCGAAATCGTGGAAGCCCATCTGCGCCAGCCAGCCGCCGCCCCAGATCCAGTGCCCGGATATGGGATAGACGACCGCGCTGATGACGGCGCTGTAGATACAGTAGGAAACAAATTTGGTGCGTTCGGCCATGGCGCCGGAAACAATGGTGGCCGCTGTGGCACAGAATACGGTTTGGAAAACAAAAAACGCCCATTTGGGAACGCCCTCCGGCAGAATAGCGGTGTAGGCTCCCTGAGTCAGCAGGTCGATTCCTCCCACCAGCGCGCTGCTGCTGCCGAACATCAAGCCAAAACCGACCAACCAGAAAATCGGCGTGCCGATGCAGAAGTCCATCAGATTTTTCATGATGATGTTGCCGGCGTTTTTCGCCCGGGTAAAGCCGGTTTCCACCATCGCAAACCCGGCCTGCATGAAAAACACCAGCGCCGCCCCTACCAGCACCCATATGGTGCTTACGGATGAATAAGGCATAACAAAGATCCCTCCCATTGCAGATTCTTGAACAAGGTACACGGCCGTATAAAAAGGCAAAGGTGCCGACGAACGGTTAGCCGTTCATCAGCACCTTTGCTTTCTGTTTGCCAGTATACGCCGTTTGGTTTTATTTGTCAACAGGAAAATGAAATATATTATTTATTATATTTCATGTTTTTGTTGAATTGTCAGGCTTTTTCTTTATTTTATAGTATAAATTTGAGATCGGA
>URYP01000116.1 GCA_900552115.1 uncultured Oscillospiraceae bacterium
AAAATCAAAGGTAGGGATACAATAATAAAAAAGAATGTAAAACTGGAAGGGAGCGGGCCGCCGCAGGAGCGGAGTATATTCCGGCATTTGATTTGACCGGGGTAGGAGAGAGCTGAATATAGAAATACTGAACCGGTCGCAGGCGATACAATCGGCAAGCCGGGAAATGACCTTTCTGCGTTTTTTATGTCACCGGGGTCCGCCGCCTAATACAATGATAAAGTATGGTTAGCCGGTGGAAGGATTTGCATAAGCTTACAGATATTCTATTTTTTTTACCATAATTATTTAGCGGTCGATACTTGCGGAAAAACAGTGGCCCATGTATAATATTAAGCATACAGGTAGAATTTGTGAGGAGAATGCTTATGTCCGCCAAAAAGAATAAGGTGGTTGATGTGGCCAAGCTGCCTGCCGTTTCTTCTGATGAATCCCGACGCTGGGGCCGACGGCGGCTGGCCCGGAAATCGCTGTTGGTCGCGTGCGACATTATAACAGTGGCGGTGTCTCATATTGCGGCCCTGCTGCTGCTGTATAATTTCCACATGGCTGCTGTTCCGGTTGGATGCTGGCAGGCGCTGCGGTTGCTGTTGCCGGTGGATATGGTGATCAGCCTGCTGGTATTCTGGCGGCTGCGGCTGTATCAGGGAGTCTGGACGTTCGCCAGCATACAGGAACTGGCCAACGTACTTTTATCCGGTATTATGGTCGCCTGGCTTCAGCTTGGCGCACTGTTGGCCGCCAAAGCCGTTGCCGGGTGGTCGTTTGGGCTGCCTCCGCTTTTTTATGTTTTGCAGTTTTTCCTGTTGATGACGGGGGTGGGCGGCGTTCGCTTTGCATACCGTTTGCTGCGGTATATACGCACACTGCGCAGCGCCCACAAAAAATCGGATACGGTTGTTATGGTGATTGGTGCCGGATCGGCCGGATCCGCCATTATACAGGAGCTTTTGACCAGTACAAAAGTTCATTACAGGATTGCCTGTGTAATCGATGACAACGCCTACAAATGGGGCAGTTTTATCCGCGGCTGTAAAATTGAGGGAGGCCGTGACCGCATCCGCGCGATGGTAGAAAAATACGGCGTACAGGAGATTATGGTAGCCATGCCATCGGCTAGCCGGAAAGAGGTTCGGGAAATTCTCGAAATTTGCAAGGACACCGGCTGTTCCCTGAAGACACTTCCCGGTATGTACCAGATGATTAACGGCGAGGTCAGCGTATCCCAGCTTCGCCGCGTGGATGTGGAAGATCTGCTGGGGCGCGATCCCATTCGGGTGGATATTGAAGGCATTATGGGCTATGTGAAGGATCAGGTTGTACTGGTTACCGGTGGGGGTGGGTCCATCGGCAGCGAACTCTGCCGGCAGATTGCCAGCCACCAGCCCCGCCAGTTAATTATCTTTGACATTTACGAAAACAATGCGTACGATATTCAACTGGAACTGAAACGCCGATATCCCGACCTCCGTTTGGAGGTGTTGATTGGGTCGGTGCGCAATGAAGAGCGTATCCGGTCCCTATTTGAGACATACCGTCCCGACATCGTCTATCATGCGGCGGCCCATAAGCATGTACCCCTGATGGAAGACAGCCCAAACGAAGCGATTAAAAACAATGTGTTTGGCACCTACAACACCGCCCAGGCCGCGGGGCAGTATCACGCAAAAAAATTCGTACTGATTTCAACGGATAAAGCGGTCAATCCTACCAATATTATGGGCGCCTCCAAGCGTCTGTGCGAAATGATTATTCAGATGATGAACGGCCGTTACGATACTGAGTTTGTCGCCGTGCGCTTTGGCAATGTGCTGGGAAGCAACGGCAGCGTTATCCCTCTGTTCCGCAAACAGATTGAAGCTGGAGGCCCTGTCACGGTCACGCACCCGGATATCATCCGGTATTTTATGACCATTCCAGAGGCTGTGTCTTTGGTTCTCCAGGCTGGCGCGTACGCCAAAGGCGGTGAAATATTCGTTTTGGATATGGGGGAGCCGGTAAAAATAGCGGATTTAGCGCGCAATTTGATTACGCTGTCCGGTTATAAGCCGGATGTGGATATTGCGATTGAATACACCGGCTTGCGGCCAGGTGAAAAGCTTTTCGAGGAAATGCTGATGGATGAAGAGGGTTTGTCGGAAACCAATAACAAACTTATTTTTATTGGCAAGCCCATTCGCTTTGATGAGGCACAGCTGGAAGAAGAGCTTACCCAGCTGAAGGTCGCCGCTTACCATGAGAGTTCGCAGATACGGGAAATTGTCAGCCGTATTGTTCCCACATATCAACCAAAGGAACGACCGGAACAGGAATCGGCTGATTGGCAGGAGAAACCGGCTTTGGTCGCTACCTGATAAGAGCCATAAAAAAGGAGGATGCCCATAAGGCATCCTCCTTTTTTATGGTTGACAATGACAGGCATTATAGTTATAATTATAACTGTTATACTATGAACAATAGGGGGCGAGCTTGTGATACCGGAGTTTCTGCTTTATATTCATCGCTTCAAACAGTTTTATACGCAGTCGTTTCAGCCGCTGGCAAAGCAATACGGACTGACACAGCTGGAAATTGACATTCTTCTGTTTCTTCATAACAATCCCGCCTATAATACCGCACGGGATATCGTGGAACGACGGGGACTAGCCAAATCCAATGTGTCCAACGCATTGGAATCTCTGCGGCGGAAAGGATACCTGTCTTCCCAGACAGATCCCGACTCCCGTCGTGTCCGGCGGCTGCAACTGCGGCCTGATCACGGGGCGGTTATCGAGGCGCTGGCCGCCTGTCAGGGGAAAGCCGTGGCAAGGCTGACCGATAATTTTACCCGCGAAGAGCGGGAGCAGCTGCGGGCGTTATTGGATAAAACGGATAAAAACATAACAAAGGCTATCATGGACATGCAAAAAGAAGAAGGGCGGCCGACACGATGATCTATACGTTTATCATTTGTTTCCTGGCCGGCATTGGGGCGGGGCTTGGCACCGGTTTTGCCGGTATGAGCGCGGCTGCGGTGATCAGTCCCATGCTGATCACCTTTCTCGATATGGATCCGTATATGGCGGTGGGCATTGCCCTGGCCAGCGATGTGCTGGCCAGCGCGGTATCAGCGTATACCTATGGTCGGAACAAAAATCTGGACATCCGCAACGGCCTTATTATGATGGCTTCCGTTTTGTGCTTTACTCTGGTCGGCAGCTATTTGTCCAGCCTGCTTCCAAGCACGGCCATGGGAGGCTTTTCCACAGTGATGACATTGCTGCTCGGTATCAAATTTATCGCAAAGCCGGTCATGACGACCAAAAGTACCATGGAGGGTGTCAGCCGCCGCAAACGCTTTGTGCAGTCGGTGCTCTGCGGTGCGGTGGTCGGCCTTATCTGTGGATTCGTGGGAGCCGGCGGCGGCATGATGATGCTGCTGATCCTCACCAGTGTTCTTGGCTATGAGCTTAAAACCGCTGTGGGTACCAGTGTGTTTATAATGACGTTTACGGCCCTGACTGGTTCGGTCAGCCATTTTGCCATTGGCGGCGCTCCCGATGTACCCGTTCTCCTCTTTTGTGTGCTCAGCACCCTGCTGTGGGCGCGCATTGCCGCTAAATTTGCCAATAAGGCGTCTCCCCTGGTGCTAAATCGCGCCACCGGGGTAGTACTGACTGTCCTGGGAACCGCCATTATCCTGGTCCAGTACGTGCTGTAAGGATAATGAAAAAGCCCTCCGTATAGGAGGGCTTTTTCAAATTTCCGGCACATGGACCAGCGCGCAGTTGACAAATGTAATGGGCGGGTAGGCTCCGCACACGCCGGTGATTTTTATTTCCCGTCCAACGGCCGAAGCGGCAACCTTGTAAGCGTCCTCATTTTGAAAATAACAGATAATCGTATCGTCCGATGTCATAAACTGGGTAGAGGATTTCAGCTCGGCATAAAGCCGGCCGCTGTTTTCTCCTACACGTGACAATAGCCCGGATACACACAAAGTCTGGCCCTCGTACATAGTGACCGCTTTGGGCACGCTGTTGTTATAGGCGTTTATCAGTGTGTCGGCTGTAATTTCCACCACCGAGGGATCGATCCCGGCGGGAGGAGCCGACGTCGTAGTAAATGGAACGGATGCGGTCGGCATCGGAAGGTTTACTGGGAACGCGATGCTCACGATCACGCCGACGATCAACCCCAGGCTTACCAGCCAGCCCCACCACCGCATACGGAACGGGGAAGCCGGCGACTCGTCCTCATAAGACATGGTGCCATCGCCTCCTATTCTGCCGGGGAACCATCCCGGCCAAAATACAGTTCATACCAGACAAGGAACATATATACCGTCCATATCTTACGGCTGTTATCCTTTTTCCCGGCCTTGTGTTCATCCAAAAACCGCACCAGTTCAGCGGTGTGGAAAAATTGTTCGGCGGCCGGTGAGGTAAACGCGTTTTTAACGGTCTGATAATGGGCGTCCTCCCGCAGCCAGATCCGGATCGGCACCGGGAAACCCAGCTTGGGCCGGGAGGTGGACCGCTCCGGCATATGCCGCCGGGCCGCCAGCCGCAGGGCGTATTTGGTGGTGCCGCCCCCTATGCGATGCTTGACCGGCACCCGACGGGCGACGTTAAAGACCTCTTTATCGAGGAAAGGCACCCGCAGCTCGAGAGAATGCGCCATGCTCATACGGTCGGCTTTCAGCAGGATATCGCCCACCATCCAGCGGTTGATATCCACATACTGCATCCGGGTGACGTCGTCCTGCCCCTGGCAGCGCCCATAATAAGGGGCAACCTGCGCGGCGGGATCGGTGGCCGTAATGGTTTTGAGCAGCCGGCTTTTTTCCTTTTGGCTGAACATGTAGGCGTTGCCGATAAATCGCTCTTCCAGCGATTTGGAGCCGCGAATCAGGAAAGATTTCCCTTTAAAATCGGGAAACACCGAAACGATTTTGGCCACCGTTTTCCGCAGCCAGCGGGGCAGTTTCTGATAACTGGACAGGGAATAGGGCTCGTGATAGATACGATAACCGCCGAACAGCTCGTCCGCCCCCTCGCCCGACAACACCACCTTCACATGCTCGGCAGCCAATTTGGATACAAAATACAAGGCCACACAGGCCGGGTCGGCCAGCGGCTGGTCCAAATGCTCCTGCACCTTGGGTAGTGCGTCCCAATATTCCTCTTCCGTGATAATGTGCTGATAATGTTCGATGCCGATGTCCTCGGCCAGTTCGGCCGCGAACTGGCATTCGTTGTAATGCTCGCCATTATCGAAGCCGACAGTAAAAGCCTTTTGCCCTTCAAAATAGGAGGCGACGTAACTGGAATCCACACCGCCGGACAGGAAGCAGCCAACCTCGACGTCGCTTATGCGATGGGCCTCCACCGAATTCGTAAACGCTTCGTCAATCTGATCGACGGCCTGCTCCAGCGTCATAGTTCCATCCGGTTCAAAGGTGGATTCCCAGTAGCGGTGTTCGGTGACCTCGCCATCCCGGTACCAGGCGTAATGGGCGGGTGGTAGACAGTAAACGCCCTTGAAAAAGGTTTCACGGGGCACGGAATACTGGAAGGACAGATAATGATCGAGCGCCGCGTCGTTAAACTCTTTGACAAAATCCGGATGCAGCAGCAGAGACTTGATTTCCGAAGCGTAGATCAGCCGTCCGTCCGGAAGAACCGTATAGTGCATGGGCTTGATGCCAAAATAGTCGCGGGCGAAAAACAGGGTTTTCTCCACGGTGTTCCAGATTGCAAACCCAAACATGCCGCGCAGCCGGGGAAGAAGCTCTTCCTTCCACTGTTCAAAGCCGTGCAGCAGCACTTCGCTGTCACTCTGCGTTGAAAAGACGTGTCCGGCTTCCAGCAGTTCGTTCCGCAATTCACGGTAATTGTATATTTCGCCGTTAAAGGTCAAAACCAGTGTTTTGTCCTCGTTGTACAGCGGCTGGTGGCCGGCTTCGAGATCAATAATGCTCAGCCGGCGAAACGCCATGGAAACGGTATCGTCCATAAAAAAGCCTTCCGCGTCGGGCCCGCGATGGGTAATGCGCTGCGCCATGCCGCGCAGCACCTCGTCCCGGTTAACCACCTCGCCGGTAAAGCCGCATATTCCGCACATGTGTGTAATCCGCCCTTTCCGAAAAAACAGATGTTTGCCCGGGGATGTACGCTTGTCTGCACCCGGATGGATCTGTGCCTGCAACGCAGACGATTAAAACATATTATACCAGATTTTAACCCAAAATAAAACAAAATTATTTTAGCTATTTTTATTTTTACGCTTGACAGGGACAAGGCTTTATGATATCATAATTTTCGCTGTTCGGTAAGGGGGAATTCCCGAGTGGCCAAAGGGGGCAGACTGTAAATCTGTTGTCACCGACTTCGGTGGTTCGAATCCACCTTCCCCCACCACGTCGGAGCAAGCGTTGTATCGCTTGCTCCGTTTTTTATGTAAAAATCGGAGCGTACTCATGCCGCTGCTCCTCCTTTTTCGCAAAAAGACACGCTCGGCTCGCCTGTTTGGATGTAAACATCCTCACGACGGCTCGCAGTCGCTGCCAACTTTTTGCGAGCTGTGAGAGTTTAACTCATATGCCTCTCACAAATTTAAACACATACTTTGATACAAAAACAGCTCTCCGTTATGGAGGGCTGTTTTTGCGTCTATGCCCGGAAACCGTATGTTCATACGGTTTCCGGTTTTTTACCTCCTGAAAAGTTATAGTACAATGAAATCAGGGAAGTATAAGTACTATTACTATTTTGGGGGTTACGTATATGAACTATATGAAGGAAATACAACGGTTTGGACAGTATTTGCTTACAGAGGAAAAAAGCGCGGCGACGGTGGAAAAATACCTGCGGGACGTGCGCAGCTTTG
>URYP01000117.1 GCA_900552115.1 uncultured Oscillospiraceae bacterium
GTCGGACGGAAAAACAGTGTGAGAAAAATCCTTATAATACACATACGGCACCTTGACATTTGTATGTGCTCTGATTTGCGCATAGAAAAAGAACATCCGGTGAAGCTCAATATCGCGTGGGGCTACGCGGTGCAGACCACGCCGCTCCTGACGGCGGAGGAACTACTGAAAAAAGCCGACGCCGATATGTATAGGGCCAAAATCGTGCAAAAGGCGGATCGACAATAAGACCGCTATAAACCAGGCCCGCGGATCATCTATCCGCGGGCCTGGTTTTCTTATGACGTATACGCATCTCACAGGCGGGCGAACAACGTCGCTCCCTTTGTGGTCAGATACCGGTACAGCCATGCGGCCAGTCCGGCGAATAGCACTGTCCAGATGAGCAGGTAAAGGGAAAGCGGAAGGAACGACAGCGCAAACGCATACAGCAGAACCGGGACCATGACGAGGCCCATGCCGGAAAACATGGCGATCATGGTGCTGGCGCTCTGTTTAATGGCCGCGGTTTCACTGATCCAGTCAAATTTGGGAAAATGCAGGTTGATGAATACCCCCAATAAAGCGGTCAGCACGGTAAACGCCAGCGGCAGGGCTATGACCAGCAGCATCATGGGCAGGGAAGAGGGGAACAGGATGTTGCCGATGATTCCCGCAACCAGCAGCGGGGGAATCCCTACCACCATATGCGCCATGGCTTTGGAGACCAGCACATCCCCCCCGCTGACCGGAAAGGATTGAAGAATCCAGATGCTCTTGCCCTCCAGTGAAATGGAGGGAGCGGACAGAATGTTGATGGAAACGCAAAAGCAGATGGCGGCACAGAGAACCGGGGATACAAATGCGGTGAATTCCGCCGGCAGCTGCCGGACTATTTCGCGGATATCGCCCTGCATGAAAATCAGTGCGCCCGCCAGTAGGACCATCATAATGGAACCCATGGCGCCGTTTAACATATACATGGGATTGCTCCATACGTGACGCAGTTCTTTTTTGACAAGGGCGGCGCGTACACTGCTGGTTTTAAGTGCCTTGGCTTTGTACTTGCGTTTGCCTGCGCCCTTGCGGGTGGTGGCAATGCGTACAAAGCTGACGGACAGCAGATAATAGACCAGCGCAAAAGGAATCAGGGCGCACAGGGCAAAGAACAGCAGGCTGAGCGGGTTTTGCTCCGCAATGGCTATGCCCAGGTGATAGGCGGGAAAAACCGCCCGGCGGATAGCGTCCGCCACCGCTTCGCCCTGCTGCACCAGATAATCGATATAGGTCTGTATCTGGCTGTAACCCCAGAAATATAGCACAAAAAACGCCATGGACAGCACAAGGACGATGATGTTTTTATGCCGCATTTTGGAGCTGATCCAGGCGATGACCCACCCGAACAGGCAGGAGAAAAACAGTGACAGGAAGGGCAGCAGGAATACCGTCAGCACGAATATCAGCACGCCCGCTATGGATACCGGCTGCAGCACGGCGTATACGATGCCGGCGGGCAGCAGTACCAGCAGCTGAAAGGCGAAGGTGATCAGGTACAGAGCCACCATCCGACTGCCCAGGATGACGGTGGGGGGGATGGGCATGGCCAGCAGCATTTCGTTGTCCTTGGCCTCGAACAACTGACTTTGCGCGGCCATAACGCTGCCCACAAAGCTAAGCACGACGGCGATGATACCTGCCACCGAAAAATAGAGCCATGACAGCCCTGCCGGGGCCAGCCCCGTACACAGCGCGATAAACATCATCGAGAAGAGGCCGCCGAAAACGGCCACCAGGTAGACGGTGAGAATGCCGAACAGTATTTTCATGCCGAGACCCTGTTGCTTCTTTTTCCGGGATGACCGGAACATACCGGCATACATCGATTTTAGCCGGGTTTTCAGCAGCGCCTTAAACATGGTCGTCCTCCAATTCCAAAAACACGTTTTCCAGCGACGAATTGCCCTTGACCTCCTCAGTGGGGCCGGAAATGACCAGCTTACCCTTGCGGATTATGGCGATTTCGTCACAGAGCTTTTCAGCCACCTCCAGCACATGGGTTGAGAAGAAAATGGCCCCGCCGTTGTCGCACAGATGGTGCATCAGCTGCTTGAGCTGGTGGGACGCTTTGGGATCCAGCCCCACAAACGGCTCGTCGAGAATCAGCAGCTGGGGATGGTGAATCAGGGCGGAAATGATGGCAAGCTTTTGCTTCATGCCGTGGGAATAAGCGCTTACCGGCTGGGCGAGATCGTCGGTCAGCTCCAGCATGTCGGCGTATTGGCGGATGGCCTGCTCCCGCTCCGCGCGGGGGATTTTGTAAATATCGGCCACAAAATTCAAATACTGAATGCCGGATAAAAACTCGTACAGGTCGGGATTATCGGGAATATAGGCCATTTTCTGTTTACAGGCCAGCGGCTGTTCCCGGATGGACTGGCCGTCAATGAGGATTTCGCCGTGCTCAAAAGGCAAAATCCCGCAGCAGGCTTTGATCGTGGTGGTTTTCCCCGCGCCGTTGTGCCCGATAAAACCGACGATTTTACCCTTCGGAATATGCAGGCTCAGGTCGTCTACCGCTTTAAAGGACCCATAGGTTTTGGTCAGGTGATCGATTTTTAACATGGTGCAGCCTCCTTACCGACCCGTATTCTCCGGATCATCGTCAGTATACCATAAGGGCGGATGCCTGCAAAGGGAAAAAAACACCAGGAACCGGCCGGAAACCGGCAAATTTGCCCGTGTCGTTAAAATAAACCCGCAAACCGAAGGCGGTATCCTCGGCTTGCGGGCGCGTTTCGTTTCTTGACAAAAAATTAACGAGACAGCATGTCAATCAGGGCGGTCAGCTCCTCCATCTTAGGTCCGATGTCGCCGCCGTCGGCCGCTTCCCGCACGCAGTGCTCCATGTGGGCGCGGAGAATTTCCCGGTTGGCGCGGCGGAGAACGGCGTCGGTCGCCATCAGCTGGTGGCAGATATCCACACAGTAGCGGTCCTCCTCGATCATTTTCAAAATGCCGTCAAGCTGGCCTCGTGCGGTTTTAATCAGGCGGGATACGCTGGTATGGTCGGCCTGCATAAACGATTCCTCCTTATTGCGCGATGGAAGCGACGGTATAACCGGCGTCTTCCACTGCCTTTTTCAGGGTTTCATCCGACACGGGCCGGGAGAGGGACACACGGGCGATACCTTTCTCCAGATCCACCTGGGCGACTGCCCCCTCAACGGCATTCAGGGCGTCTTCCACCCGCCGGCGGCAATGGTCGCAGGTCATCCCTTTGACCCGGAGAACTCGTTCGCCGGCGTCATCCGGTACAGACTTTGCCGGAGGAACCTTTACCGAAACGGGGGCGGGCAGGGATGCCGCGGCGTGGAACGGGCGGAACCGTTTAAGCCGCAGGGCGTTGGATACCACAAACAGGGAGCTTAGGCTCATGGCCGCCGCCGCAAACATGGGATTAAGCAGCCAGCCAAAGGCCGCAAAGAAAACGCCCGCCGCCAGCGGAATGCCCAGCGTGTTGTAAAAGAAAGCCCAGAACAGGTTTTGACGTATATTGCGGATCACGGCGCGGCTGAGCTGGATGGCGGTTACGCTGTCCGCCAAATCGCTTTTCATCAGCACAATATCCGCCGCTTCCATAGCGATATCGGTGCCGGCGCCGATGGCCATGCCTACGTCGGCGCGGGTCAGGGCTGGGGCGTCGTTGATGCCGTCCCCGATCATGGCGACCCGCTTGCCCTCCTCCTGAAGGGCGCGGACGGCCGCCTCCTTGTCGGCGGGGAGCACCTCGGCCACCGCACGAGTGATACCAAGCTGCTGGCGGATAGCCTCGGCGGTACGCTTGTTGTCGCCGGTCAGCATCACCACATCCATCCCCATCGCTTCTAGGGCGCGTATCGCGTCCCGGCTGGTTTCCTTAATGGTATCGGCCACGCCGATCAAACCGGCGGGTTTGCCGTCAATCGCCACATACAGGGGCGTTTTTCCCTGCGAGGCCCATTCGTCCGCGAGCGCGTCCAGGGAAGCGGCGTCCAATCCCATCTCGTTCATCATTCGCCGGTTGCCCACGGCGACCGTGTGGCGGTCGACCCGCCCCCGGATGCCCTGCCCGGCGATGGCTTCGAAATCAGCGGCTTTTCCAAACGGCAGGGAGCGCTCTTTGGCACACTCCACAATGGCCGCCGCTAGCGGATGCTCGGATACCGATTCCAGGGAAGCGGTCACGGCAAGCAGCGCGTCGGCAGGGATATCCCCGGTAGCCTCTATATCGGTAACAGAGGGTTTACCGTTGGTGATGGTACCGGTTTTATCCAGTACCACCGTGTCAACATGATGGGCGGTTTCCAGCACTTCGGCGGACTTAACCAGGATCCCCAGCTCCGCGCCCCGGCCGGTGCCCACCATAATCGCGGTAGGAGTGGCCAGTCCCAGCGCACAGGGACAGGATACCACCAGCACGGCAATGGCGATGGACAGGGCGAAGGAGAAAGGCTGGCCTACTAGCATCCAGATAATGGCCGCCGCCAGGGCGATGCCGATCACGGCGGGGACAAATATGCCGCTTACCTTATCGGCCAGCTTGGCAATCGGCGCTTTGGAGCCGGCGGCGTCCTCCACCAGTCGGATGATCTGGGCCAGCACGGTGTCGCTGCCGGCTTTTTCCACCTGCATGCGGATTGCGCCGGTCTGGTTGACGGTAGCGCCCACCACCTGGTCGCCGGCCTCTTTTTCAACCGGCAGGCTTTCGCCGGTAATAGCCGATTCATCCACGGCGGTGCGGCCTTCCACCACCACGCCGTCCGCGGGGATGCCCTCTCCTGGTTTCACGATCAAAATGTCGCCCACCCGGATATCCTCGGCGGGAATTTCCACCTCCTGTCCGTCTCGCAGGGCCAGCGCGGTTTTGGGACGCAGGTCCATCAGCTTGCGGATGGCGTCCGACGTACGGCCTTTGGAACGTGCCTCCAAATATTTGCCCAGGGTAATCAGGGCCAGGATCATGCCGGCCGATTCGAAATACAGATCCATCGCTAGGGAATGGGCCGCGTCCATGTGACCGTGCCCCATCTGATATGCCATTTGAAAGATAGCATAAATACTGTACAAAAGCGCGGCGGCAGAGCCGATGGCGATCAAAGAATCCATGTTGGGGGAGCGTTTCCACAGCATGGCAAATCCGTTTTTAAAGTAGCGGAAGTTGACCATAACAATGGGCAGGGTGAGAAACAACTGGGTCAGGGCAAACACCAGCACGTTGGCATGCCCCGTAAGAAAAGAGGGAAGGGGCAGTCCCATCATATGCCCCATGGATACGTAAAAGAGCGGAATTAAACATACAAAAGAAACGATCAGCCGTTCCTTCATAATTTTGGCCTCGTCTGCGGCCTGGCTGGAACCGCCCGCGCCGCTGGGAGACGGGGCCGCCTGTTCTCCCACCGGTGAAGCGCCGTATCCGGCGGATTTTACCGCTTTGACTATTGTCTTGTTGTCGAGCGCCGCGTCGTCATACTCTACGGTCATGGCGTTTTGCAGCAGGTTCACCTGCACCTGCCGCACGCCCTCCAGCTTTTGCACGCTTTTTTCTACATGGGCGCTGCAGGCGCTGCAGGTCATACCGGTTACATCAAAACGTTGTTTCATAACATCACCTGATTCCTTTTTATGGCAGCTATATTCCCCACCCCGGGGGGGTATATAACCAGTTTATAACGGCCTTTCCGGTTTGTCAAGAGGGAATGGGTTCCTTGACAGGACACCAGCAAAACTGGTAAAATGATTGAATATGGAAGAAACGTGGTGGAAATAGATAGAGTATGCCCGCCAAAGGCAACGGCGAAAGAAAAGGACGATTTTCATGAAGATTGGATTGGTATTGGAGGGCGGCGCGAGCCGCACTTATTTTTCCAACGGCGTCATGGACGTGCTGATGGAGCAAAATATTCGGGCGGATTATTTAATCGGCGCGTCCGCCGGAATTGCCAACGGCATCTCCTACGCCTCCTGGCAGCATGGCCGCAGCCTGCGACTGGGCGTGGACTTTCTGCACGACAAACGGTATATGGGATGGAAGTATTTACTTAAACCGGGAAATCGCTGCTATTATAATGTACCCTTTGTATTTGGAGAAATACCTGAAAAGTGGCTGCCTTTTGATTATGACGCGTTTGAAGCGTTCGCCGGCGACGTGATCGCCGTTGTCACCAATATGCAAACCGGGCAGGCGGACTATCTTCCGGTGCCCCGGCGGGACAAACGGCTGCGGGAAATCATCGCCAGCTGCGCCCTGCCGCTGCTGTTCCAGCCAGTGGATATCGACGGCACGCCCTATATGGACGGTGGAATCGCCGACCCGGTACCGGCTGACCATGCGTTGCAGGCCGGGTGCGACAAGCTGATTGTAGTGGTCACGCGGGAGCGGGGTTACCGCAAGACAAAGGAAGAGGCGCTCAAACTGGCTTCGCGGGTTTATCGGCGGTATCCGGCGTTTGTAGATACCCTGATGCACCGTATGGATATTTACAATCAAAGTCATGAGCGGCTGTATCAGCTGGAACGTGAAGGCAACCAGTCCGCACATAATCTGGAAAATATTCATATAATGCATACCGTACTGTTCTA
>URYP01000118.1 GCA_900552115.1 uncultured Oscillospiraceae bacterium
TGTCATCTTTTTACTAACGGTATCTTTACATTAAGGCAATGGTGAGCGGGGCATATGAGAATCCCCGCGGGTGGGATAGGGGAAACATAAGAAAGCACTGTGCCGGACACAATGGCCGGCAGATGGGATGGCGGGTAATTAACGTTTAAGGGGAGTAAAAATATATTGGCGACGATCATAATGAGCGATCAGATGGTAAAGCCGTATAGTCAGTTTATCACCGACGCTTTGCAGCAACTAGCGAATAGTGGAATAAATAAGATAGCAGTTGTGGGGTTGGCGGATGATGGAACCGCGCTGACCGGATATTACGGAATGGATACCATGGATATTGCTGCTACTGCACAGCATTTGCAGTTTGATGCAATTGATAAGTTTATTTACGCAAATTTAGAACGGTACAGTGGCATGCTCGAGGAATATGAGAATGACGATTTTGAAGGAAGATAAGAAAAACCAGTAATGGTCAACTCTTTGAAAATGGAGGTGATACAGGAATGGCAAGAGAACCTAAATATAAATCAACAAAAGCAATGCAGGAGATAATTGACCAATACTTCCGAGACTGTGAAGGAACCCCTCTTCGTGACGAAACTGGGGAAATTGTTTTCGACAAGTATGGCCAGCCCGTCATCACTGGTGAAAGGCCGCCGACTGTAACAGGATTAGCGCTGGCGCTTGGCTTTACATCACGACAGGCGCTGCTTAATTATCAGTCAAAAGATGGGTTTGTTGACACGGTTACGCGAGCAAAATCCCGGATTGAAGCCTACGCAGAGGAGCGGTTATTTGATCGTGACGGTGTAAATGGCGCAAAATTCAGTTTGTCCAACAACTTTAAAGGATGGTCGGATAAGGTCAATCTGGAAAGCAATGCAAAGGTCGTGATTGTAGATGACCTTGACCGGTAACACGCCCCTAAAAATATCGTCGTTCGTTGGCAGGGGCTATGATGATTTCTGGCGGTTCAAAGGCCGATACCGTGTGGTTAAGGGCAGCCGCGCCTCTAAAAAGTCAAAAACAGCGGCCCTTTGGTATATGAGTAACCTCAGTAAAGAACGTTACCGACAAGCAAACTTACTTGTTATTCGCAAGACGTTCCGGACGCTGAAAGATAGTTGCTTTACGGAACTTAAATGGGCCATTAACCGGTTGGGGCTGCAAAACACATGGGTTCCCAAAGAAAGCCCGTTGGAAATAGAGAATGTGCAGACGGGACAAAAGATATATTTTCGTGGTCTTGACGATCCGCTCAAGGTTACGTCTATCACGGTTGGCAAAGGCGTCATTTGCTGGCTGTGGATCGAGGAAGCATATGAGATATCCTCTGAGGCTGACTTTGATACCATTGACGAAAGTATCCGCGGTGAGATGCCCCCGGGACTATTCAAACAGATCACCCTGACCTTTAACCCATGGAATGAACATCACTGGCTGAAAAAGCGGTTCTTTGACCCTACCGATGACCCGGATATCCTTGCTATGACCACCAACTATACTTGCAACGAATGGCTGGACGATGCGGATAAGCAGTTGTTTGAACGCATGAAGCGGGATAACCCCCGCCGTTACCGCGTCGCCGGTTTGGGCGATTGGGGCATAGTGGATGGCCTGGTTTATGAAAACTGGGAGGAACGCCTTTTCAGCTTGGATGAAATACGGAAAATGCCCGGTATCCGTTCTGCGTTTGGCCTCGACTTTGGATATACCAACGATCCATCCGCCCTGTTCTGCGGGCTGGTGGATACCGCCAATAAGACGCTGTGGGTATTTGATGAGATGTATAAGCACGGCATGAGCAATGAAGCCATTGCCAGCGAAATTACGGCTGCCGGATATGCCAAGGAGCATATCGTGGGTGATTCCGCCGAACAGAAAAGTATTGACCGTTTGCGCTTTCTGGGCCTGTCCCGTATCACAGCAGCCCGGAAGGGACGTGACAGCATCAACAACGGAATTGATTTTCTGCAGGATTATAAAATATTCGTGCATCCCAAATGCGTAAACTTCTTAACTGAAATAAGCAATTATACGTGGGATACGGATAAACGAACCGGACAGAAGATGAACCGCCCCATAGATGACTTTAACCACCTGATGGACGCCATGCGATACGGTATGGAACCCTACATGAGGGCACCTTCAACGGCAGGCCGGGTATACAATGTGATAAACAGGAGATGACCAGATGCTGACAAGCCTTGATTTTATACAGCCGGGGAAACAATGGCCGCCATCCAGTGAGCGGGACAGGCTGGACCGGTATGCCTATAATCGTAAGCTGTTTGCCAATGACTGCGACGATAAATATAGAGAACAGGAGAAACGCATTCAGCGTGTTATTGGGGAGTATAGGGAAGTTATAAGCTATTGTATTGCCCTGAATTACCCCAAACGGATCAGCGTTAAAACCGCTGACCTGCTGCTGGGGGAGCCTCCAAAGATCGATGCCGGTGAGCAGACAGATATACTAGATACCATTGCAGCCCGCTCGTCTTTGATTGGAGGAACGGCACGGGAAACCGTGTTGGATATCAGCATGTGCGGCGACGGCCTGCTGTACGTCCGCAGAACGAACGAGGGGGGGATTATCGATACCGCTGCGCCAGAGACATGGTTCCCGGTAGTTTCTCCGGACAATGTGAAAGAGATCACATACCATGTATTAGGCTGGACATTCGACGCCGGGGAGGATAATAGCAAAAAGACATATCTTAAACTGGTTATCCATGAGCGGGGACAGTACACCGAGCGTGTTCATCTTTTGGAGAGCGGCAATATAGGAAAGCAGATAAAGAAAGACCAGATAACAAAGACCGGTCTTGATGATTTCGCTATCCTGCATGTTCCCAATACGACCACCTCCCGCGACCTTTATGGGGAGGATGATTATACCGATATCGATTCCATAGTCAATGAGATCGAAATACGGCTGGCACAGATAGCAAGAATATTGGATAAACATACCGATCCTACTATGCAGGGACCATCTTTTGCGCTGGTAGACGATGGAAATGGTAATAAAGTTTTCCCTGTCGGCAACTATGTTTCCAATCAGGACGATAACGGCAATACGGCCAATGTGGGATACCTTACCTGGGACGCACAGCTGACAGCCAACTTTAATTTCATTGACAAACTGATCGACCAGCTCTATACACAATCGGAAATGGGCGCAGCAATCTTCGGGGACGTGGCCAATAAGACCGGTTCCATACCGAGCGGGACGGCTCTCCGCCGCATGATGATATCCCCGCTCGCCAAGGTGAGCCGTATCCGGGAGAAGCTGGACCCGGCGCTCAAGAAGGCGCTGAAAATGGCGGCACAGCTGGACGGTGTACATATCAACGATATTTCCATCACCTGGCAGGATGGCCTACCGGACGATCCGAAGGAATCAGCAGAGATTATGCAAATCCGCACTGGAAACAAAGCCACTATCAGCCAGTACAGCGCTATCCAGAAGCTTGACGGACGTACTAATGATGATATCGAAGCCGAATTGGAATTGATCCGGCAGGATGACGAAATCACAGGAGGGGGCATGGGGCAGTACACCGACACCTCGCCAACGCTGACCGAAGAGGAAGAGCCGCCCGGTGATGAAGAATGACCGGCGCCGATAAGCTGATAAAGCTATATGAGACAGCCATGAAGGAGCTGTACCGAGAAATCGCCTACCGCGAATATCGCGGCAATGCCACCGGATACCAGAGAAGGCTGCTCGAACAGGTGCAGGCAATCCTGAAACGCCTGAAACGGCAGACGCCGGGAGCGGTCACGGAGGCTTTGAAGCCCGCCTATCTTACCGGTATACGCAGCTTTGTAAAGGATATTGAAACTACGGTGGGCATTACTTTGGACCCACAAATTCCATGGCGGCAGCTCAATATCCTTATACAGAACACCACCGACCAATTAACCCTGGCTACCAACCGCGTGGGCCGTATCTGGCAGGACGCGATCCGCCGAGCGGGGATAGAGGCGACCAAGCATAAACTGGCGACTGGCCAAACGGTGGATCAGATGCGCCGGCAGCTGCTGACTGAACTGATGAATATAAACCCCAGGGGCCGGGATGGTCAGACGGGTATCATAACCAAGCGGGGCACCATGCGGTTGGATTCCTATGCCGCTCTAGTAGCTCGCTCCACCACCGCTGAGGCACAGAACGCTTCCAAAATAGAAATGGCACGGGAACACGGTTATGATCTTGCTCATTTCACGAAGCACAGCCCCACCTGCGGAGTTTGTGCACAGCACGAGGATCGTATGTATGCCCTTACCAAAGAGGCTGCAAACGGCAAATACAAGGGGCCTAACGGTGAGCCGCTGCATTTCCCGTACCTGTATGATACGGCGTTCGTAAGCGGATACGATAACATCCATCCCAACTGCATCCACCGTCTGGTGATCGCTGTGCCGGAGTTTATGAAACCGGACGAGCTGGCAGTCTGGTCGCGTAAATCCATGCGGCCGTTTGAGGATACCCGCAGCGAGCGGGACCGCAAAGCCTACGCCCGGATACAGGCCGATAACCGGTCACGATGGCAGGACCGGCGGCAATGGGAGAGGTATAGAGCTGTCCTGCCGGATCAAACTCCCGCCAATTTTGGCGCGTTCAGGGTGATGAAAAAAGCCAATACTCAGCGCTGGATTGATCTACGAACAGACTACAATTATGTTGCAAAACGGTTAAAAAGTGGTATAATAGATATAGGAAGTGGTGCTGTGGGAATGGATATTGAAATTGATAAGTTAACACCGTGCCTGGCTGAGAGAGTAACCGGAAAAATTGTTGATACAAGATACTCAAAAGCTGAACCGCAGGAATTGAAGGCATTAAAGAAAAAGGGTTGGAATTTTAACTGGAATGCGTCTGATTTACGTGATACAACAGTCTATAAGCTAATGCTGGATAACGATGATGCAATTCAAGGGCTTGTTGCTATCACCGATATGCCAAACGATTATTCCATACATTTAAAACTTGCTGAAAGTGCACCACATAACCTTGGCACAGACAAAAAGTACGAAGGTGTCGGCGGCCATCTATTTGCCATCGCTGCTAAGGAATCCTTGGAAAAAGGATATGGTGGGTTCCTATTCTTTGAAGCAAAAAATGTGGATTTGGTAAACCATTATCAGAAAGCGTTTGGTGGCCGGGTTATAGGGGGAGTTCATCAATACCGCATGATTATAGATGAAGATGCAGCTGCCAGACTGTTAAAAAAATACACACTGAATGGGGGAGAATAAAATGTCCGAGAAAGATATTATGGATATGCGAATACTGGATGAACTGGCTGAAAAGGCTGGTGGATATGTAGTACCTCCTGAATCAGTAACAAAAAGCAAAAAGTTTCAAGAGGATTTTACTACGATGCGTAGGTATTGCATTACACATAAGAAGAAATTTGCCGAACTAACAGAAAAGGATTATGATAAAATGGGAATACGCCCTTTTTAATTTTATAACCCATAATAAGACCAAAAAAGAAGCACCGTGCATTTCGCATGGTGCTTTTGTATTAAATTTATGGTTGCGGTTCCTGTCAAAGCGTGGTATATTGTGTATATATTTCACAATTGCCACGTTTTGGAGGGGATTATATGAGGAAACAGGTAGCTTTAATTGCGGTTTTGGCTTCATTGGCTTTATTAGCAGGGTGTAGTAATACCGCAGTGGATGTTGAAGTAAATCAAAGCTCGACTACATCAACATACAAGAAAAGCACAACTACGACTTTTGACTATGATTATTATAACACTTATCAGGGCAACTTGGCCAACGAGCCACCTGAGGAGAGCAGAGCAACAGGGAAGGCAACGGTTTTAGTTGATGATGGCGCAGTTGTAGAAAATAATAATGAAGATGATTACGGGGATAATCATTCGGCCAATCAGACCGAAGACGAAAAAGTAAAAAACGAACAACCACCAAAAACAACGATTGCAAAACAAAACTCAAAGGAAACTGATGCGGTCAAGCGTCCCACTGCCACTCTTAAAACTACAACGAGAACTACAGAGATCGCCAAGGATGATGGCTATGTTCATTTAGACTATGATTTTAAATTGCCGCGTAGCGAAACAAGAACGATCAACGGAGAGTTATACCTTCCAAATTCATGTGTTGCGGTTTTTTTTGAAGCGTATGGATATAGAAGAGGAAATATGCATTTAAGCGTTGGCTTTCAAGCGGAAGGCGGGGCACGTGTTTCTTTAGACTATTATTGCCCATTAATTATACCCGGAATGAGCAGTGAGCAGAGCAAGATTAGAGCGTCATTTACATTTGATGATAAATCTGATCTTTCTTGCTTTAATAATTACTCTATATGTGATTTTACGCCTCCCAACGAGGCGCTACGGCCCAGCTTCGCTCTTGCATC
>URYP01000119.1 GCA_900552115.1 uncultured Oscillospiraceae bacterium
GTTTTGACAGTGCGACGCTGCTGTTTTATACCCTATGAAAACCAACCGATTGCGTTTAAAACGCGTTCACAGCTTTGCCCGTCCACGTAGGTGTGGAAGCGGCGGGTGAGTGTCCGCCGCCGGTCTTGGAATGGGTCGTTTCCAGACGCGACGTCATTCAAAAACGCGGCCAGCCCGGCATAGTCCGTCAGGAATGGCCCGGGCATAACGGCCTGCGGATCGTCAAACACAAAGCCGCGGCTGTCCCGGTAGGCCTCCCAGTCATCGGTGATAAACCCGATGGGACGGTCGAGCAGCAAATAATCGATATACACGGAGGAATAGTCCGTGAGCAGCGCGTCGGCGCGGCCGACCAGGGGATACAGGGGACCCTCCCACGCGGTCAGCACACGGATATGTGAATACCGGATGCCGCCGAAGGGGGTAGTGTCCTGCATGGGATGGACCTTAATCACCAGCAGTAATCGCCTGGCCTTCAAAAACGCGTTGAGCTGTGATAAATCCTCCGGAGCCAGAAAACCGATTCCACAGGCTGGTGGCGCGCCGTCCTCCCGGATATCCCCAACAACGCTTTTGCGGTAGGTAGGCATCCACAGCACCATCCGGTCGGTATCCGGAAAATCCCGGCCGAGAAGCTGCGAAAGAGAGGGCGGGTCAAACAGAAGGTCGTTGCGGGGCAGGCCGGTCACAAGGCATCGCTGTGGCGGACAGCCAAAGGCACGCGCCATAATTTCCTGAAACAGGGGCGAGGTTGCCAGGGTACAGGTGAACGTAAACGGCGGCCGCCCCGTGTGGGTGTCGTCAAGATTCATAATGGCTTTCAGCGGCATGCCGTGCCACAGGCAAACATTGATCTGTCCCGGCACGGCGGCGTTCCCAAATAGTCCATGGGTATGGAACACATACCCGGCGCGCCAAAAGTGCCAGATTCCCCGCAGGGACCGCTTTTTAATTGCCTGACCTGCCGGCAGGGATACAGCGGAGGGGTCCGCCACCAGCCAAATCAACCGGTCGGGGATGCCCTGCCGCGGGTGGGCGGCAATATACGCGTACAGCGCCTGGGCGTTGTCGCTGTAATCCGGGAACGAACAGAATACCGCGCGCCGGGCATCCTTGGGCAAAATCCGGTTGAGGGCGGTAAACAGCCGCCCGGCCAAAGATGATTTCATAGGCCCGCCTCCAGACATTGCTTCATCAGCGCCGCCAGTTCCTCCGGCCGGAAGGGATCAAAATAGGAAACGCCGTCGTAATCGTCCAGAATCTCATGGGAAAATGGGCAGTCGGAGGCCAGGATGGGAGATCCGCTCATACGCGCTTCCAGCAAAGGCAGCCCGAAAGTTTCTATATATGAGGGAAAGAGCAGGACCGATCGGGTGTATTCCTTCATTACCTCCGCCGGCGGCATAGCCCCCTCCAGCTGAAGCTGGGGACGCAGAACCTCCTGTTCCGGAGTCAGTGGCAACTGGCCGGGGGCAAGGGTAAAGCGCACCCGGTAATCGGTCAACCCCTCTTGTCGCAGCAGAAGCATAGCCTGTAAAATCGCCGCGTGGTTTTTATAAACATAAGGGGAAGCCGGGAAAAAGAACGACCTCTCCCAGCCGGCCGCGTCAAAGCGGCCGGCCGGCTGAACCGCAGCCTGCGGCGGCTCAATCACAATGGTATCGCCCGATACGCCGGCCTTTTCGCAGGCCGCCCGTTTCATCCACTGTGTCTGCACGATCACCCGGCTGGCCTGTCGCACGGAACGCAGGATGCGGCGTCCGATCATATGCTGGTAGACCCAGAATTTTGGATTTTGACGCAGGGAAAACGAGATACCGCAAAAGGGCAAAGGCTGGTGAAGATACAGCGTCTGCGGAAGACCTGTCCGGGCCACGGTTATATTCTGCAAAGATAAAATCTCATCCGGCGTATAGCGGCGCAGCACACGCTGAATGGTCACATGGTCAAACCAGAGACGGTGAAACCAGCTTTTTTTGACCCAGGGAAAGCGCAGTACGGTGACGTGCGGAGTGTCGGTTAGTGCAGGAAGACTGACACAAAAGACGTAGCGGCGGCCCGATGTGTCGGCGACCGCCTGCTGGTAATAGTGCTGGAGAATACTGAGCGCTCCGCCCTCATGAGCGGCCACATCCACCACCAGTATCCGCTTGCCCATACCTGTTTCCTCCCGTCATGCCTGGCCATCTTTATCCAAAAGAGCCAGCAGGCGCTGCATAAACAATGCCTTGGTATAATTTTCCTCAAAAAACCGGCGTCCCTGACGCCCTTTTTCGCGGTAAAGCGCCGGATCGTCAATTACCTTGAGCATGGCGGCGGCCAAGGCGGCGTCATCGCCGGCCGGCACGCATTCGCCGCAGTCCGCTTCCCGGATCATTTCCTGGCCGGCCCCGTCGATGGCGCCCACAATCGGTTTGCCCACGCTCAGATAGCTCTGTGCTTTCGCCGGTAGGGTTTCGCCGATCATGTCGCCGCCCCGTAGGGTCAGCAGCATGCAGTCCGCCATTTTATAATAGCCGGGCATCCGGCTCAACGGATGCCGTCCGTGAAATGTCACGCGGTCCTGCACACCCCGCTTTTCCGCTAACTTTTTGCAGGCGTTCAGCCGGGAGCCGGCCCCCACGATATGCACCTTGAACGCCCTGTCCGGCGGGATATGAGAGGCCGCCTTGATGATGCACTCCACATCCTGCACCGCCCCTACATTCCCCGCGAACAAAAAATCGGTTTGCCCGTCGTCTTCGTAAACGCCGCAGATGTCGGTATACAGATCCTCCGCATGCTGGGGCAGATAGGTCATGCGGGTTTCCTCCACCCCGCAGACGTCATGAAGATAGGGGATAAAAGGCCGTGAGGTAACCGCCACCGTGTCGCAGCGGCGGTAAATGAACCGGCTGGCCCGCAGGCTGAACCGATATAAAAAGCTGTCTTCTTTAATGTTCCAGGCGCGGATGCAGGCCGGCCATACGTCGCAGCAATACAGTGTCAGCGGCTTTTTCGCCAGCTTTTTAAAAATCAACGCGGGAATTGCCTGGAACACCGGCGAAGTTTCGTAGACAAAAACGGCGTCGGTACCCTTCTTGCGGCAGAAAAGGGCATACAGCGATCCCGATATCACATAGGACAAATAATTGAGCGCCCTGAAAAACGCGCCGTGACGGCGGGCTATGATGGGCAGCCGCCGCACTTCATAGTGATACAGCTTTTCATGCCGTTTGCGAAACCAGCGGTATTCGCTGGGAATGTGGGAGGTCGCATAATCGGGCAGGCCGGTAATGACCTTGACGCTGTGTCCCTGGCGGATCAGTTCCAGCACGATATCGTTTATCTTGAAGTTGTCAGGGGAGTACATCATGGAAAACACAACGATATGCATGCGGCAACCTCCCCTCTGCGGGTAAAATGATATCCAGTATAGCATAAATCCCCGGACGGTTCAAGCCTGTCCGGGGATAGGAAAGATAAATCAATTGGCGACAGGCGCATCAGTAGTATTCCGGGATAACAAACCCGGACAGCGCGCGGTTCAGGTAATCGTTAAAAGGGCGCATGGCTGCGTATACATCCATGGCAAGAGCGGGAAAATCCATTTCCGTCACCCGCTGGTCGGAGACCGGACAGGCCACATACCAGCTCTTTTGTTTCAGGTAGTCCGCCTGGGGATGCGCGGCGTCATAGCCCCGGGGGATATTTTTCAGCGCCGTACCCTGCAGGGAGAACCATTTGGTAAAAGACGGGGCGTGAAGAATCGCCTCCCACTCGTCTCCATGGTCCGCGATGTATTCCCGCACCATCAAAGTAGCATCCCGGAACATATCCGTAAACAGGCCGCCGCCAATGATCGAGCGGCCGCCGGGCTGTATTTTCAAATACAGCCCGACCGGAACCGCCCGCTTGCCGGCAGGAGACAGATGGGCGCGGAAGGAGGGGTTGTACGGGGATTTATCCTTGCGAAAGCGGGTATCCCGCATCAGCCGGAAGGTCAGGTCCTTGGGACGGTAGTTCAGCATGGCCGGTTCAATTTTGGCCATTTCGAGAATCAGCGATTCCACGAGCGCCTCAAACTCCCGCAGCGCTTCCCTGTACGCGGGCTTGTTGGCGTGGAACCACTCGCGTTCATTGTGAAATTCCAGATCAGCCAGATACGACAGCATACAGTCCCGGTTCATAGCTCGTTCTCCTTTACTTATAGATGTCCTGTTAAGGCTGTTTTCATTCTATTGTATCGTATTTGTACGGGAAAAACAACGGTTGTGGCGTCAAAATTAGAGCGCCACAACCGTTGTTTGCAAATAAAAAGCCGGAGGCCCGATTGACCAGGCCTCCGGCGACAGGGGAATCTATACGCTGTACAATAATTGGTTGTAGGTGGGGAAAGGCCAGGCAGTCGCGGCGGTCAGGCGTTCGGCCTCATCGGCGGCCAGACGCAGCGCGTTCATATCCGGCAGGAGAATTTCCGTGTAAAAGCGACCCCTCTCGGTGATGTCCGCCTGCGCCTCGGCCTGAGACAAATCGTCCGCCAGTTTCGTCACCGTTTGCTGTATGGACGCGCAGCAGACGGACAGCCGTGAAGTCGTGTCTTTTTCAAATTCACAGGACAGGGAGCCGGACAGCGCCTGCTTATCCAGTGCACAGCGGGTGAGTTCATGAATATAGCCGGTCACGGCGGGCAGGATCTGTCGGCGGGCCATATCCATCATGGTCAAAGCCTCAATGTGCAGCTTTTTGCAGTAAACCTCCATAAGGATTTCGTACCGCGACTGCAGCTCGGACGGCGTGAAAATTTTGTGCCTTGCAAACAGTTCCGCATTTTTGGGGGCAATGAAGCTGGGGCGCGCGTCGGCCGTCGTTTTCAGATTCAGCAGCCCGCGTCTTTGCGCTTCCGCCACCCATTCTTCGGTGTAATTGTTGCCGTTAAATATAATCCGCTTGTGTGCGGCGATGGTCTGCTGGATCAGGGTATGCAGAGCGGAACCGAAATCATCCGCCGCCTCCAGATGGTCGGCAAACTGGCACAGCTCCTCGGCCACGATGGTGTTGAGGATAATGTTCGGCCCCGCGATGGAAAGCGAGGATCCCAGCATCCGGAATTCAAACTTATTGCCGGTGAAGGCAAAGGGCGAGGTGCGGTTGCGATCGGTCGTATCCTTGGGGAAGCGGGGGAGAATATGTACGCCCACCCGCAGCTCCTCGGTATCTTTGGGATCATAGGCGGCATCTTTTTCAATGGATTCCAGAATCGCCGTCAGCTCGTCGCCCAGAAACATGGAAACAATGGCGGGCGGCGCTTCGTTCGCCCCCAGGCGGTGATCGTTGCCCGCACTGGCTACCGAGACCCGCAGCAGGTCCTGATAGTCATCCACAGCTTTGATTACGGCGGTGAGAAAAAGCAGGAACTGCGCGTTTTCACGGGGGGAATCCCCCGGTTCCAGCAGATTAACGCCGGTATCCGTGGAAATGGACCAGTTGTTGTGCTTGCCGCTGCCGTTAATCCCTTCAAAAGGCTTTTCGTGCAGCAGGCATGCCAGCCCGTGTCTGGCGGCGACTTTCTGCATAATCTCCATGGTGAGCTGGTTGTGATCGGTTGCCAGGTTGGTATTGGTAAACACCGGCGCCAGCTCATGCTGGGCGGGCGCAACCTCGTTGTGTTCGGTCTTGGCAAACACGCCCACCTTCCAAAGTTCCATGTTGACATCTTTCATGAATCCTGCAATCCTCTGGCGGATCGTTCCGAAGTAATGGTCATCCAGTTCCTGGCCCTTTGGAGGCATGGCTCCAAACAGGGTACGTCCCGTATAGATCAAATCTTTCCTCTCTTGGAACTTCTTGGCGTCAACCAGGAAGTACTCCTGTTCCGGTCCAACGGATGGAGAGACTTTCACGGATGTCGTATTCCCAAATAAACGAATCAGCCGAAGCGCCTGTTCATTGATCGCTTCCATGGAACGAAGAAGCGGTGTCTTCTGATCCAGTGCCTCACCCTTGTAAGAACAGAATGCAGTGGGAATGCAGAGGATCACGCCGGTTGCATCCTCTTTCAGGAATGCGGGAGAGGTGATATCCCATGCAGTATAGCCTCTTGCCTCGAAGGTAGCTCGTAAGCCTCCGGAGGGGAAGGAAGATGCATCGGGCTCGCCCTTGATCAGTTCCTTGCCGGAGAACTCCATGATCATCTTACCGGATTCATCGGGATGAGTTACGAATGCGTCATGCTTCTCTG
>URYP01000120.1 GCA_900552115.1 uncultured Oscillospiraceae bacterium
CTGATGGCGGCGCCCAAAACGCCGCCATCAGCCGACAAGGGTATGTCCCATGGGAACCGATGGTTTCTTTTTGCCTTTTTATCGGCTGTCTTTGCCAGCCTGACGGCTATACTCGGCAAGGTCGGTATCCAAAACATCGAATCCAATTTGGGGACTGCAATCCGTACCATCGTCGTATTGGTAATGGCGTGGCTGATGGTATTTGTCACCGGAAAGCAACGGGAAATCCGTCACATCGACCGGCGCAGTTGGCTGTTTTTACTATTGTCCGGGATTACTACCGGCCTGTCGTGGCTGTGTTATTACCGGGCGCTACAGGATGGCCAGGCCAGCATTGTGGTTCCCATCGATAAGCTCAGTATTTTGATAACGGTGTTCTTTTCCTACCGGCTGCTAAAAGAGAAGCTGACGCGCAAGGGGCTTGCCGGGCTTGTCCTGATTACAGCGGGGACACTGGTGCTGCTTTGGTAAAGATAAACCGGACGGGAGTCAATCGCTCCCGTCCGGTTTTTTTCTTAACGCTTTGGCATTTGGAAACCTTTTAACGCCCGGTTCAGGTAATCGTTAAATGGTTTCATCTTCATAAACGTATCCACAGCATATTCTATAAAATCCTCCTGGTTAAACCGCTCATCCGAAACAGGAACCTCCAAATACCAGCTTTTATGTTTAAGATAAGCGGCTTGAGGATGCGCCGCATCGTACCCGCGCGGAACATTTTTAAGCGTGGTACCCCCGACGGTAAAATGGCTTTGAAATACAGGATCGGATACAACAGCCAGCCACTCATCCGTATGGGAGACCAGATAATCCCGCACCATCCCGGTGGCGTCCTTAAACATATCGGCAAATAATCCGCCGCCGAGAATCGACTGGTTTCCCGGTTTTATACTGATGAAATAGCCGACGGGGATTGGTTGCTTCCCTTCGGGAGCGATATGGGCACGAAAGGCCGGATTATACGGGGACTTGTCCTGGCTGAAACGCGTATCCCGCATCAGCTTAAAGGTAAGTGTGCGGGGATCGGCCAGGGGGATGGAGGCGTCGCGCGCGTGCAGTTCCAGTGTCAAGACCCGCACCAGTTCCTCAAAAGCCTCTCGGGCCTCCCTGTAGGCGGACTTATTTGCGTGAAACCACTCCCGGTCGTTATGCAGGGACAGTTGACTCAAATATGCCAGAATCGATTCTCCGTTCATTTAGAGGACTCCTTTCCATTGACAATGGCAAAAAAACTTTCGGAGTCCATCACGCGGCGTATCCAGGACGTAAGATGCTCCGTGGAGCGATAGGCGGGAAGTCCGGCAAAAATTTGAGACTGGTTATCCAGTTCCTCCATAGCGTCCCGGCAGTCCAGGAGATCGGCATACGTGCAGGGCGACAGGGTGGTAAAATTCATATGGTTCGGATCGATGCGGTGGGTGGCAATGGCATAGTTGGTGCGGTGTTTGCAGGAGCAGACGCCGGTATCGCTCAGGCCGCAATAGGCGGACAAAAAATTCGCCATTTTTTTACGAACCCGTGACAGCCGCTGCCGGTAGGCCTCCGGTGTGATTCCCAGTATATCCGCCGCCATGCGGCTGTCCAGACGGAACATGGTGCCCAGAATATAAATACAGCGGCTGTCGGCGTCCAGACATTGCAGCATAACATTGGTACAGGAAAGCTTCAGCTCCTCTTCCAGCAGCGCCTGGTCCACACCGCCGCTCAAATCCGGTACGTCTTTTTCACGACCGGAAGCAATATCCTCCCCGTATGTCTCAAAGCTGAGGGGATGTTGCGCAAACATACCCTTGCGGTAGTCCTGCAAATGATTGACCGCAATCCGGTATACCCAGGTGGTCAAGCGGCTCTCCTGGCGAAAAGAGGACAGGTGGGTCATAACTTTAATCAGTATCTCCTGCGTAGCGTCCTCCGCGTCCGGCAGCATCCCCAGCATGCGCAGGGATAGGTTGAACACGCCGTCCCGCACGCTCTCTAAAACCGATTCCAGCGCAGCGGGATTGCCAGATATGGCTTCTTCAACCAGTCGTTTTTCTTCATCTAATTCTTTCATATGGACACCTCCTGAATAATTAGAGACCATAATCGACGAATTGTGACAGGCTATATAAAAACAATTGTATCACAGGCCAAATAAAAGGGCTATGGGAAACCTTGGCCATATAAAAGACAACGGGGATAAGCAAAACCTTATCCCCGTTGTCACAAGCAATCCGCTTTTTATGTTACCCCCATACTTATCCGCAGCGGTCTACCGCCGATATAAAGGGAGTCAGCCACACTATTCTTAATTTATTTGGTTAAAAGCGGCTGCCTCCAGGCGGTCGTCCGATGGGCCGATCGTACAGCCGCCCGGCATGTGTTCAGCAGTTCGCCAGCGCCATCCCAGTTGAGATCCCTGGCATTCCGCCGCAGCTTATCCTCTTGCAGATGGGCCTGGATCACCAGCCCATAGTATAACTGGGGATCGCTGTCCGGTCCTTCACAGATTTCTGTAAGCAGCCGGGAGGTGGAGACGTATTTCTTTAATAATTGCTGCGTGGCCCTGGCCCGCCGGTAAGGAAAGAGCACACGGTTGCAAATCACCGCAATGGCTATTCCCAGCAGAACATATCCCAGCCGTATTAAGGAGACATATCCGACAGCCCCCCAGCCAAACGCGTTCATTAGGACCGCGCCCCCTAAAGCGCCGACCGTGGAACAGGCAAAAGTTGCCGAATAATCGGTGAAGTAGAACGACAAGTATCCCGAGGCCATCATAACGACCGATCGTCCCATCGACGACGGGATGAGCGAAAAGAGGACCATGCTGCACACGCCGCCGACCAAGGTGGCCAGCATCCGCTTTTTGGCTTTGGCGCCGACATCGTCCGCATAGGGGAGGGATACCGACGCCACGGTAAACAACAGCCACTTTCCATGAGGAAGCCCCCACGTCTGCACCAGCAGCGTACAAAGGGCCAGCAGGCAGGATACCCGCAAGGCATAGACGACCCGGACCGTACTGACGTGAAGAGCGGCTTTCAAGCGGACAGACAGGGAAAGCAGCGTCTTTTGGTAACGCCTGCGGTTTTCCGGTTCCGTCATCCGCAGCAGGTGGCTGCGGATGTATTGCAGGCAGCGATAGAATTGCTCGGCCTCAGCATTATCCGCACCGCCCAAGTCCTCCCGGCAAAGAGGGGGGAGGTGCGGCGACTGCCGCAGCGCAAATGCCCGGAAATCAGAAAGAGCCGCCGCTACCTGGCGCAGCATGTAGGTTCGTTCTTCCGTTATCGGGCCTTTCATTTCGTAGAGCAGCAAAACCAAATTTTCAAAGCCGCGTCCGCAATCGATCATGGCGAAACTGGCATCGGAGATACACAAAGCCTTTTTGCGGCGGTCATACACGATCTGACTGAGCCGGCACAGGTCGGCGCGTAACTGCTCCGGCTCCTGCGGAATTCCCACGCCCGAGAGCAGGCAGCCGATGCATTGGCTGGCCCGGTCGATCATGGAGCCCATTACGTCGCGGGCGGTTTCCACCACCCGGCGCCGGCCGTTTACTATTTGATATAGGATAATGCAGACCGCTCCCACAAAGACGCCCAGCAGCCGTTTGGGAAGCTGCTGCGGTGTTACTGGAGAAATAAACACCAAAAACAGGTAGGACAGGATATAGGGATAATATAAATGGCTGACATACTCATATGTAAACGAATACAGAATTAAAAACAGGATCGCCAGATTCACCGGCAAAGCCAGAGCCGGCGGCGCATTGGAGACAAAACAGGCCGCCGCCGTCATCAGGAACAGAACCCCGGTTTGAATGAACAAATGCTTAACCGGCGCGGCCGTCAAATCCCGTACCATGGACGCCGACATCATAATGGTGAAAATGACGCCGACAATGGAATTTTCCATGCCAAAAATGGTCTGAAAAACGTTGACAAAGAGCAGGATAAAGATGAAATTCAGCGTTGCAGAGCGAAAGTTTTTCTTCAGGCTTTCCTTCATGCGGCGCCCCGTCTGCCGTAATGTTTCCAATGGCAAAATCTCCTTTCAAACTTTAATGATAGCACAAATAGAAGCAAAGCGCAAACGGGACCGGCTTCTTCGGTATACCCGAAAAAGCAAAAGGCCGCCGGCAAACCGCGGCGGCCTGTAAAACATCATATACGATCAGTCAAAAATATAAATTTGGTTTTTCCCCTGCTTTTTTGCCCGGTAAAGAGCATCGTCGGCCTTTTTCCACACATCATCGTAAGATGTGCCGTCTTGTGGATACCGCGCGGCCCCTATGCTGACCGTCACCTCTTCGGAAAACGCCCGGATCCGCCGTCCTCCCGACCAGTCCTGTTTAAACGCATCCAGAGCGGTTTTGAGCTGCTGTGAATGCGGCACACCCGCAACATATACCACGAACTCATCTCCGCCGACACGGCCCAAAGCCGCTCCCGGAAAAGCGGATTTCAGGCTTTGCGACAGCAGAATCAGCACTTTGTCACCGACCGGATGGCCATATTGATCGTTGATATCCTTAAAATTATCGATGTCGATCATCAGCAGTAAACCGTTTGGGTTATCCCTCATATAACGGCTGACGGTTTCTTTCAGATACAGGCGGTTGAGAAGCCCGGTCATGGTATCGTGCCGCAGATTGTAAATAATCTGCTGACCGTTCTGTTCGACCATCCGATGAGGGAAGAATTCGTCCCTTGCCTGGTTGGGATCCGGTACCGACTGGTGTACATGGAGGACTTTCCAGCCCGCCTGCTCCCGCCGCATAATGACACTGAAACGGAAGTGCGCATCGTACAGGATACCGTCCTGGGCGTCCTCTTTGGCCATTAGTTCGCCTATCACCAAATAAAGATTGTTGGAAAGCTCCGTCGTTTGGCACCATATATCCTTAATGATGAATGTGCCATCCCATTCGGCGCTTTCGCGTTCCATGGCGGCCGCAAATTCATCTATATTTCGGCTGACTTCATGAGCCCCTGTTCCAATCACGCTGATGGCCGGATCAAGCAGGTCATCGAACATATCGTACCG
Source organism: uncultured Oscillospiraceae bacterium (assembly GCA_900552115.1). Classification (GTDB taxonomy): domain Bacteria; phylum Bacillota; class Clostridia; order Oscillospirales; family Acutalibacteraceae; genus UMGS1474. The sequence continues at coordinate 5,032 of URYP01000120.1, forward strand.
CCGTTCCACCAAATACTCATGCCACATGGCACGGCAAAATTCCTCCGGGGTCTGTAAGGGGTTCATACGGTTCCTCCTCTCGTTGGCGGCAACCAAGCGGGACTTATTTATGGTTTAGCATTCATATCCTGGATAAACGCCAGACTTTTGGCGGTCAATTGGACCCATGCGGGTCGGAATCCACTTTTTATAGCGTTGCGCGCCGAGCGTATATTGGACCACGCGCAACAGTAAAAGGGGACAATTCCCCGCGCCAGAGTCTCCGTCGCCAAACGGCTTGTTAAAGCGCTGGCAATGCCCTGCCTGCGGTAGGCGGGCAGCACGTCAATTCCGATCTGCCACATGGTGTCGCAATCTGCAGAACAACCGGCCAGACCCACAAGATGTCCCTTGTCAAAAGCACCTACCACCAGCACGTCCAGATGACGCCGTTTTTCGCACAGAGCGTTCTGCCATTGGGGGAGATAGAGGGATGCCAGGTCTTCCGGTCCGAGCAGGCGTGTTTCACAAGGGCATTCCAAGGCTTGGAGAAAATGAATATCGGGCAGAAAATATTCCGCCATAAAGCAGACCGCCAAGCCATACGGCTTCAGTTCCTCGTTCAGCACCTGCATGTTGGGCGTTTCAAAACAATGTTCCACGGGATAGGTACCGATGTACTTTTCGACCGGCGCCCATATTTCCGGCGATACCGAAGCGACAATATTGTTTCCGTAAGAAGTCAGGTCACAGGCAAAGGGAAGATCCAGATAGCGACGCGCCTGACGGTCGGCAGCGGACAGCACGATTTTGTTCTGATGCGACAGAAAATCCGCCGCATCACAGTGACTGTCGATGGCGGACTGCCGCATGGCAATGTCCAAAATTTTCTGATTTGTCATTGTTTCCTCCACCCTGGAGATTCCAGTCGCCAGCCCTTTATGCAAATCCGTTTTATCCGGTGGGCCTCGTTTCGCTTGCTCAAACGCCGGCAAAAGATGTTGGAATCAGTATACCAGATAAACCATAAGAAGTCGACTGTTTTTTCATGCGGCGGTATCAGATCTTGACTGCCGGTTTGACTATCGCATCATGGATTAATTATAGACGGTCTGAAATAAGC
>URYP01000121.1 GCA_900552115.1 uncultured Oscillospiraceae bacterium
CGTTCCCGTCCGCAGGCGGGAACGCCCTTTTTTATCTGGCAGGGCGGAATCCGCGCGCCATAAAATGCTGTCGACTTGTCTGTGGAACTATGATACAATAGCCTCAAGTAGCCTTGAGGCTATTTGATGAGGAGAGGAAAACATGTATACCATTTTGATTGTGGAGGATGACGCCGTTATTGCGGCGGAGGTGCAGCATCACATGGAAGCGTGGGGCTACCGCGCGGTCTGCGTGACAGATTTCCATCAGGTATTGGCTGATTTTGCCTCCGTCTCCCCGCATCTGGTCATACTCGACATATCCTTGCCGTTTTTCAACGGATATCACTGGTGTCAGGAAATCCGCCGTCTGTCCAAGGTGCCGATATTGTTTTTGTCCTCCGCTTCCGACAATATGAATATTGTCATGGCCATGCAGATGGGTGGGGATGACTTTATCGCCAAGCCGTTCGACCGGGACGTGCTCACCGCCAAGGTGCAGGCCCTGCTGCGCCGCACCTATGACTTTGGCGGCAAAACCGATTTTCTGGAACACAAGGGCGCCATCCTCAACCGGGACGACGCCACGGTAACCTATAACGGCCAGACGGTGGATTTGACAAAAAACGATTATCGTATTTTGCAGACCCTCCTGGAAAACAAGGGCAAAACCGTCAGCCGGGAAACGCTGATGACCCGCCTGTGGGAAACGGACAGCTATGTGGATGAAAATACCCTGACGGTCAATATCGCCCGCCTGCGGCGCAAGCTGGAGGATGTGGGACTGACCGACTTTATCACGACCAAAAAAGGTCTTGGATATTTGGTGGAGTGAATCGATGAAGAAAAAGGAATGCGGCCGGACGTTCCGGGCTTACCTCCGTTATCGCGTCGGCGTACTGCTGCTGGGCGCGGCCTGCGCCCTGATCTGGCTGGTGGTGCTGGTGCTGTCCCGGCTCACGACAGAAGTGGTACAGTACGCAACGCTGCTGTGCGGATGCCTCATGTTGGCCGTGGCGGGGATCGATTACATTCGTTTTGCCGCCCGCCACCGGGAATTGGCCAGTCTTCAGAAAAAAATAGTGGTGGGCCTGGAGGGGCTGCCCCATCCGCGCAACCTGCTGGAGGAGGATTATACCCTGCTGCTGGAGGCGGTGCATGTCGACAAGATCGAGCGGATATCCCAGGCCGACCGGCTGCACAGCGACCGGATGGAATACGACACGCTTTGGGCGCACCAGATTAAAACGCCTATTGCTGCCATGCGTCTGCTGCTCCAGGGGGAAGACAGCGAACACAGCCGTGCGCTGCAGGCCGAGCTGTTCCAGATCGAGCAATACGTCAATATGGTGCTGACTTACTCTCGTCTGGACAGCGATTCCAGTGATATGGTCGTGCAAAGCTATGAGCTGGACGGACTGGTGCGGCAGGCGGTGCGCAAATACGCGCCGCTGTTTATCCGCAAAAAGCTTCAGCTCGATCTGCGGCCGCTGTCGGGAGAGGTGCTGACCGACGAAAAGTGGCTGGTGTTCGTCATCGAACAGATCCTGTCCAACGCGCTTAAATATACCAGCCGGGGCCGGATCTCTATTTACCAGGAGGAACCGGACACTTTGATTATAGCGGATACCGGCATCGGCATCGCGCCCGAAGACCTGCCTCGGCTGGGGGAAAAGGGCTTTACCGGCTATAACGGGCGGGCGGATAAAAAGGCCACTGGCCTGGGGCTCTATCTCTGTCGGCGGATACTGGCGCGCCTGTCCCACCGCATGATAATTTCTTCCGACGTGGGGGAGGGGACGACCGTGAAGCTGTTCCTCGCATCGGACGAGCTGCGTGTGGAATGACTTTTGCTAAGCAAAAAACGGCAGCGTTTAGAGCGAAGAATGACGTTGGCGGCAGTAGCCGCCAGGAGGCGTTATACGCCGACAGGCATTCTTCCAATGTCTCCAGCCCAAAGGGCTGGAGACTATGATGACACGATTGTAAGGTTGGGCGGGGAAATGTAAGCCGAAACCATGGCTGTCATTTCCCCGTCCCGCTATACTAAAGAAGACATAACACAAGGGAGGAAATCCATCATGTCTTTTTTGGAAGTGCACAATCTTAAAAAAGTATACACCACCCGGCTGGGCGGGCAGGCCGTGCAAGCTCTGTCCAACGTCACCTTTTCGGTGGAGCAGGGTGAATACGTCGCTGTCATGGGCGAATCCGGTTCAGGCAAGACCACGCTGCTCAACATTCTCGCCGCCCTGGATAAGCCCACCAGCGGCGAGGTGCTGCTTAACGGCGGCAATATCGTGTCCTTAAAAGAGCGGCAGCTGGCGTCGTTCCGGCGGGATCATTTGGGCTTTGTGTTCCAGGACTTCAATTTGCTGGATACCTTTTCGCTGAAAGATAATATCCTGCTGCCGCTGGTGCTGTCCGGCACGGCCTACAAGGACATGGAAAACCGGCTGCTGCCGCTGGCCACCCGGCTGGGTATCAGCAGTATTCTGGGCAAGTATCCTTACGAGGTATCCGGCGGCCAGAAGCAGCGCGCCGCCGTAGCCCGCGCCCTGATCACCCATCCCGACCTGGTGCTGGCGGACGAGCCCACCGGCGCACTGGATTCCCATGCGTCGGACGAACTGCTGCGGCTGTTTGAAGATATCAACGCCGGCGGCCAGACCATCGTTATGGTTACCCACAGCGCCAAAGCGGCCAGCAGCGCGGGACGGGTGCTCTTTATCAAAGACGGTGAGGTGTTCCACCAGATCTATCGGGGCGGCCACTCCACAGAGGAGATGTACCAGCGGATATCCGACACGCTCACCATGATGGCGACGGGCGGTGGTCAGGATGCGTAAAGGTTTTTACTGGAAGCTGGCGGCGTCAAATATCCGCCAGAACCGCCGCACATACATCCCGTATCTCATCACCTGTGTCGGCACGGTCGCCATGTTCTTTATCGTCTGCTCCCTGTCGATGAACAGCGGGCTTAAAGACGTTATCGGCAGCGATATCATGACCGCTATTCTCGGTATGGGCGCCTGGGTAACCGGCCTGTTCGCGGTACTCTTCCTTTTTTATACCAACAGCTTCTTGATGAAACGCCGCAAAAAGGAACTGGGGCTGTATAATGTCCTCGGCATGGAGAAACGGCACATTGCCCGCGTTATTTTATGTGAAACGCTGTATATGCTGCTTATCAGCCTGGTGGTGGGGCTGTGGCTCGGGCTGCTGCTCAACCGCTTGATGTTTATGGCGGTTCTCAATTTGATGAACTGCGAAGTGCCGCTGGCCTTCCAATGGTCGCCCAAGGCGCTTGTTATCACGCTTGTCCTGTTTGTGTCTCTGTTCGCCGTGATTCTCCTGAACAGCCTGCGGCAAATCCACCTGTCCAAACCCATCGAGCTGCTGCGGGGCGGGGAAGTGGGCGAGCGGGAGCCCAAAGCCAAATGGATACTGGCGATTCTGGGCCTCCTGTTCCTTGGCAGCGGCTACACCATCGCGGTGACCACCACCAACCCGGTAGCGGCGCTGGCCCTGTTTTTTGTGGCGGTGATCCTGGTCATCCTCGGCACCTATTGCCTGTTCATGGCCGGCAGCATCGCGCTGCTGAAAATACTCCGCAAAAACAAACGGTATTACTATCATCCCCGGCATTTCACCTCGGTTTCCGGCATGATGTACCGGATGAAACAAAACGCCATGGGACTGGCCAACATCTGTATCCTGTCCACGGCGGTGCTGGTTATGGTGTCCTCCACCCTGTCGCTCTATCTCGGTATGAACGACGTGCTGGAAACCCGGTATCCCCGGCAGATACTCGTTTCCATGACCGGCGATTCCGCCCAAAAGCAGGAGCAGGTGCACAAGTGGGCGGATGCCTCGCTGAAAACGACCGGCCGCCGGCAGGAAAATGTGCTCGAATATACCTACCTGGCTTTTTCGACGCTCCAGCAGAAGGATTTTTTCAGCACCGATACCTCTGGCAGAGGCTATGAATCCATGGATGATATTCGCAATCTGGTGTTTATTCCGCAGGAGGATTACCGCTCTACGACCGGCGAGCCGGTGTCCCTTGGTAAAAACGAAATCCTGATTTATGCGAACCGGGATTCGTACAATCATGCGCGGCTGCGGGTATTCGATGAAACCTTTACCGTGGTTCGCCGGCTCGACAGCTTTGTGGAAAACGGCATTATTGCCTCCAATGCGGCAAGCAGCTATTTTATTGTCGTGCCGGACATGGCGGATGTCCTCAGGCTGTACGAAAAGCAGCAAAAGGCTTACGGCGAGAATGCGTCGTCCATCGCGTATTATTACGGTTTTGACGTGGAGGGCGGGACGGATAAGGATGTGTTGGCCCTGTACGAAGACATGGCCGACCATCAGGAAAGCTATGGGGTTGAGGGCTATATCGAGTGCCGACCCAATGAGGAAAAGGACTTTTTGTCGCTGTATGGCGGGTTGTTCTTCATCGGCATTTTCCTGGGAGTCCTGTTCATCATGGCCACCATTCTGATTATTTACTATAAGCAGGTGTCGGAAGGGTACGACGACCGCCAGCGGTTTGTCATCATGCAGAAAGTGGGAATGAGCCGGCAGGAGATTCGGCGAACCATCCATTCCCAGGTGCTCACCGTCTTCTTCATGCCGCTGATTATAGCGGGCCTGCACATGGCGTTTGCCTTCCCCTTTGTCACCCGGATTTTGGCCGGGCTGAACATGACCAATACCACCCTGTTCGCTTTCTGTGCCGCCGGTGGGTTCCTGGTCTTTGCGCTGCTGTATATCATCGTCTACGCGATCACCGCCAAATCGTATTATAAAGTGGTGAGCGAGGCATAGTCTCCAAGCCCTGGGGGACTTGGAGACATTAGAAGAAAGGCTGTCAGGCGGAGCGCCCTCCTGCCGGTGAACCGGCAGCACCAATCTTCTGGCTGGTACGCTTTTTTGAGTCTTCATAGTCTCCGGCCTTTAGGACCGGAGCCAGTTGGTTGCTTGTTTGAGTCCCTATAGTCTTTGATCTTTAGGCCGGGGCAAATAAAGAAGGAGCGCCACGGCGCTCCTTCTTTGTATGTAAATGTGTGATACTTTTACACAACGGGGTTTTGCACTTGACACGGCGGCAGGGATTGGTATAATTTGCCTATGGGTAATTACACTTTAGGTATGAGACGAAGGGGGACGACGTATGCTCAACACCGTAAATTGACGGAGCCTTTTAATCCAAACATAAAAAGTACCGCTGAGGGACAGATCGTGCCGAAACCACGATCCATCCTTGACTTTGGGTGCCACAACACCCTACATCACCCGGAAAATTCCGGCTCAGACGGCATGGACAGGATACCACATTTTCCCACTCATCGCAAGCGACTTTTTTTCACATTCATCCCGCCGGCCGGATGAGGCATCCCCGGCCAACGACCTGGAACGGCTCAACGGTAACCGGCCAGGCGGACCTTGTGAAACAGCGCGTGCAAGAGGGGACGGTAGGATTCTGCCATACTAGAGGAGCCGCACAAAACCGGGCGGGCGCTTTATAGATAGACGAATCGTCCAGGCGATTCGCCGGAGCTGATCCGTGATCAGCGTATTTTCCGGAAACGATCTGTACAAGCCGCGTAGGGTGACCATCGCACAGATGGGCAGCCTTGCGCGGCTTTTTATGGGCGGAGGGGAAGGTTGGAGAAACGGGTTCCCGTTTCTCCCCCGGATAACCGGACACAGCCCGGGCGCAGCTTCCCGGCTGGACCACCCGGTATCCGGGCCGTACCAGCGCCGCCGGCAGGCACGGCGGTTCCCCGCCGCATGGACAAGAAGTCAACATAAAGCCGCGGCTC
>URYP01000122.1 GCA_900552115.1 uncultured Oscillospiraceae bacterium
TGGGCCATGTCTTGCAAAGCGGCGGAACCCGGCTCGGATTCTCCGCTAATGGCGCGCCGCTTTCGTGTCCGTTCTTTTTGGGGGCGGCGGAACCGGTCGGTATTTCCTGCAAAGAATGCGCTATTAAAGGTCATCGCCTTTTTCGGTTTAGTCTTTATCCGGATCGATGGTCTGTCCCAACGTCATACGCAGCATCTTCATAAAAGCGACGATATCGATTGGCTTGGCCAAATGACCGTTCATACCGCTTTCCACCGATTTTTTCGTATCCTCGTCAAAAGCGTTGGCGGTCATGGCAATAATCGGGATAACGGCCGCATCCTTCCGGTTCAGGCGCCGAATCCTTTTGGTGGCCTCCAACCCATCCATAACCGGCATACGAATGTCCATCAAAATCAGGTCGTAGGTGCCGGGGGCCTTCTTTTCAAACTGGTCGACCGCCTCCTGGCCATTGGAGGCCAGATCGACGAAAAAGCCTTTCATTTCCAGAATAGTCTGAGCAATTTCGGCATTCAGGGCGTTGTCCTCCACCAGCAGCACCCGACGCCCGGCAAAGGTCGATTCCTCCGCCATGCGGGCCGGAGCCGCCTCCTGCGAAGCGTGGCCCTGCGGCAGGGCAATGGAGAAATGGAAATCGCTTCCCTCCCCTTCCTTGCTGTCCAGAACGATCAGGCCGCCCATCATCTGCACCAGCCGGCTGCTGATGGCGAGACCCAGTCCGGTGCCGCCATATTCCCTAGCCGTGCCGGTATCAGCCTGTTCAAAGGAATGAAAAATACGTTCCGCGTTTTCCGGGCTGACGCCGATACCGGTATCCCGCACGGAGAAATTAAACTGCCTGCCGTCCTGCTTTACCGTCAGAGTGACGCTTCCGCCAGGCGGAGTGAATTTGATTGCGTTCCCCAACAGATTGATCAGCACCTGATTCAAATGCAGACTGTCACCCCTTACCCACTGGTCGCAAACAGCCATATCCGTCGTATAGCGGATCCCTTTTTCCGCCATCTGGGGCGCGATCAGGTCGTTGATGCTTCCAAGCATTAACGACAGGTCAAAATCAGCGGCTTCCAGCGTCATTTTGCCACTTTCTATTTTAGACATATCCAAAATATCGTTGATGAGCTGCAAAAGGTATTTCGACGCCTGGCTGATCTTACCCAGCGCCTCCTGCACAGCCTCCGGATTCTCTTTTTTCTCCAGGCCGATCAACGTCATACCAATAATGGCATTCATGGGGGTTCGGATTTCATGGCTCATACGCGACAGGAAATCGCTCTTGGCCCGACTGGCCAGGTCATAGCGTTCGCGGTTGATATTGGCCTCCATAATTTGCACAATTTCCTGCAATTCATCCCGCGTCGGCTCATCCCACAGCGGAATCTGCGCGTCGCGCACAATGGCCATCGCCCCCATGTAAACGCCGCCGTCATACATGGGAACGGCGATACCCTCTTCTTTTTCCGGAAGCTGTAAAAAGCGGCGGCCGAGGCTGTCCATAGTCTCCGTCTTCCAAACGGCATGTTGTGTGCCCTGTAATTGTCTCCTCAATACGGCGCATTCCTCAGCGGTCAGGTGCAGAATCGCGCCCTCTCCCCGAACCACATCGTCCGCGTGCCATTCAAACATAATACGAACTGTGTTAAAGTCCCAGTCAAACTGCGTCAGGACGATATCCGCCGCACCATATGTCCGGCCCAGCTTGGGCAACAATACCGCCATAATGCTGCGGATGTCATGACTGCGGTCAAAAAAGTTAAAGGTCAAAGAAACCATATTGAGGCGTTCCGCCGACATGCGGGCTATCTGGCTGATAGAGCGGCTTCCCGGCAGCGCATTTCGCTGCCGGGGCAAATCCTGATAAAAAGCGGCCTTTTCTCCCGGTTGTATCTTGGCCCAGGCCAGGGCGATCTCCGCTTTTTCCAACATGACGGCGTAGCCGCCTTCCTGGTCGGCAACCGCTCCGGCAGCCAGGACGACCTGGAATGAGGCCTCCGGATACAAAGCAGCCGCACGGGCCGTAATGTCCCGGATCAGGGCCCGCATACCCTCTTTATCAAACCCGTCCACCCAAACCAGGAATTCATCCCCGCCGATTCTCATGGCGACCATATCCCGATTATCCGAGGCGGTCATAGAGGCTTTCCATTCCAGCAGCAGGCGGCCGATTTCTTCCAGCAGGCTGTTTCCCACCGCCATGCCGAACTGCTCGTTAAACCGGAGAAAATCCTGGATATCCAGCAAAATCAACCCGCCGATATGGCCGCTTTCCACGGAAGCCTGAATAATCGCTTCCCCCGCCTCCCGGTTAAATAACCCGGTTACGGGATCACGGTGCATCGACTCGGTATCCTGCAGCTGACGCATTTGCTGGTCATGGATTTCCCGAAGGGCCCCCATGAGCTTAGGTGCCGATCCGTCCGCATCCCGCAAAACCCGTCCGCTGAGCTCCTGCCAGATATACTGTCCATCCTCCCGGAACAGGCGGGAGCGGAAGACGACGTTTACCTCCTCCTGTGCGTCCTGCAGGCGCGCCGCAAAGATGCGCCGGTCATCGGGATGAATGAAATCGCCCTCCAATACTTCCAGCAGGAAATGATTGATTAAATGGCCTTTGTCCTGTCCGTTTAGATTGAAAAACTCGGCCCGATCCTGCGCCATATCATAGGTTATCAGAATATCGGAACTGCCTTTCAGCGCCAGGCGATACCGCTCCTTTTCTTCCTGGAGAGCGTACTGCGCCTGTTTCTGCTGATCGGAGAGGTGCCTGATGGTGTCATATAAGTCGTCTACCTCGGCAATATGGCTGTAAGGGAACTCCTGTAGCTGACTGCCCGCGCTGCCGCGGATACACGTCGACAACCGTCGGATGGGGTTGGTCACGTGACGGACAATTGCATAGACCCCCAATAATCCAACCAGCAGGGACAGCAGGGTTGCCCCGATAAAGGTCCATAATAACTCCTGCCCAATTCCAAACAAAGCCTTTTCGTCTTCCATACCGGCCAGGTACCATTCCTCACTGACAAATGGTGTATTGGAATTATAGACCCGGAGCGGTTTGAGCGTGGCATACAGTCCCCGGTCATAGGCATCGATGTTTTGTATCTTATAAAATTTTTCTTCCGGCCTTTCTTCCGTCAGCTGCAGGGCGCCGGCTTCCGTCACGGCGTGCGCCGCCACTGTGCCCGCGGTATAAACCGGCAGATACGTGCCGTCCTCCGTCTTTTGCAGCAGAAGATAGGTTCCCTGGTGGTCGGAATCGATTTCCTCAAAGGGAAGCATACGGGTGAGATATTTTTCCGAAATCTCCGTACCCATAATCCCGTACACGGTTCCATCCTCTGCAATTAGAGGCGCCGAGTAGGTGATCATACGGTGGGAGTCATGCACCCGGTTATCTTCCAGGCAAAACATGCGGCTCCAATAGGCCAGATTGTTCTGCCCCATCGCCGGATTTTTCACCGCCTCCTGATAGGGTTTAAAAAAGAAATCGTCCGCTTCGCGATTCCCCGCCTTCATAAACTGGAAATCGGGCTGCCACAGGCTGGAAAACGGGATAGACGTCTGCTTGGACAGGGACGATTTTCCACGCTCCATCAGCAAATCGGAATAGTCTCCCGGATTGGTGATGGGATCGGTATCCCGCACGTAAAAGCCGTTCAGTTCCCCGCCTTGTTCCGCCTGAGGGTTGGCCAGAATTAAGAAAACGCCCGTCACCGCATTTTTCCGCAGCATGTACAGCCAGTCCGGCAGCACCAAGCTCAAAAACTGTTCCTGCAGCTTGTCGTCCTGCTGAAACCGCTCCAGATCGGCGTTGTGTTCCGCCATCAGCGTACTGAGCCGTTCATTGGCCTTGTTGGATTCCTCCGTAATGTTGGACCACTGCTGCGTCATGGAATTTTCAAAGATAATTTTCCGGTTTTCCACTGCCTGACTGAGCCGGCTGACAGAATACGCGTCAAGCGTGGCGAACGTACCTTTAAAGGTCACCGTACCGTAGGAGATCAGCGCCTGAACCAGCATGATCAGAACCAGCGGGACGATAAACAGCCGGAATATATTCTTTTGGGACGTGATGCGTGTCTTTCTCATAGTCCACTCCCGTTGTCTTCAGAATGGTTATCCGGCAATTGCTTTTTTGAGGGCCGCATTGAACTCATCGAACCAAGCGTTAAACGCGTCATCTCCCACAAAGTCCGCCGTCGCCTGCGAAAGGTTCTGCCCTTTATTTAGGCGTTCCAGGACCACCGCCCGGTCGGCGGCAGCTCGGTCGGACAAACTGGTATCCACAACCTTGCGCGCCGCCGCGCCGTTGTCAAACGCTTTGTTGGTATATAACTGTGCGTCTTTCAAATTCTCAAAACAGCTGGTCAGGGTATCGTAGGTTTTAGGGGATATTTCAATGTTGTTTTCCTGGATAACCTGGTCGAGCAGCTCTTTGTCGTATGCTTTCTTTTTAACGGGGAGGTACCCGGATTCAGAGCCGAATGACAGGTTATTCTTTTCCTGAGTGAACCATTTCAGAAACTCGACCGACGCATACTCCTGTTCGGGCGTTCCCTTGGTGACCACCATACCGGCCCCCTGCTGAACCGCCACATTTTTTCCGTCCTTAAATCCGGGATCCGGAAGCACGAGGTAATCGATTGGATACGAATTGTCGTCGGTCTCGATTTTGTCCGGAAAATACAGCGCGGAAGAGGTGGAACCCGTAAACGCGGCGATTTTACCAATTTTTAAATCATCCGACCGGAACCGGCCGGACGCACCGAACCAGCCCTTGACAAAAGGTACATAATAAAAATCCCAGATCTGGCGCATCACGTCTTTATCAACATTCAGCGTAATCGTATTATTTTTGACGCTGAACAATTCCGTTCCCAGCTGCATAGAGCCAATGATGGTGAGATTGGCCATGGCGTCCCGTCCATAGAAGGCCTTGCCGTCGTTTGGAGCATCCGGCGTCTGCGCATCCGTCCATTCATAATATTTACCGGCCGTTTCCACTAGGCCCTCTTTGGTTTTGAGCTGGTCCAGGCTGGCCCCGGTCGCTTTGGCAAATTGATCCCAGGCGGTTTTATTCAGCATCATGACCTCGCTGGATTTGGCCGTGGGGAAAATACGCAGCTCTCCGCCGGTACCGATACGGCCCTCTTCGACAAACGAATCCACATACGTTGCCTGTTCCTCCTCGGTCATATAGACGCCGATATCCACCAGTTCCCCCATCTTTTCAATGGCGTAGGCGGTATCCGCATACGAGGAAAAAATGTTCGGCGGGGCGTCGCTGCCCGCCACCTTATTGAAAGCGTCCAGTACCTTGCTTTCCAATTCATTGACATTGCCCTGGCTGTGTGCTTCCACATAGATGCCCTGTTCTTTTCCCTGTGTGTTATTAAACTGCTCAACCAGCTCGTCAAATGCAACCTGCTGAGATCCATTGTAATAATGCCAGATCGTCAGGCTGACCGGATTTTTGGGGTCCAGTTTGGGCTTTGAACTGTTACCGGTCTGGCCGCATCCCGCCGTCAAAAGGGCTGCAGCCAAAGCGGCCGCCGCGATACGTCTCCATTTTTTCATGTAAAACACTCCTCTTAAACACCTTTTTGTTGTCTCTCCGGACGTATCGACAATGGCAACCCCTATCCTATGTCCGTTTGGGCCGAAAAGGCATGGATTTCCATATTTCTCTTTTTAGAATATACCACGCTTTTCGTCTTTTTACAACAAATTCTGAAAATATACCCCCGGCGTCTTTTCAATAATAAAACGGGCGGATTCCTTCTCTTG
>URYP01000123.1 GCA_900552115.1 uncultured Oscillospiraceae bacterium
GATTATGCTGTGCCGCGGCACAGCATAATCGCTAGGCTTGTTGTAGCCAGCGGTTAAGCAAAGACCCGTAAGCCGCTGGGCGGCAACACCCATTTTTATCAGGCTCCGCCCCGGGCGGAGCCTTTTTGCAGCCGCCGGTCCACCAGCAGCGCAGCAATGGCAATCAGCGCGGTGGCAATGCCGGTGATGGCAAACCAGGTGTGCACCCCCACTTTTTCCGCAATGGGACTGCCGATCAGCAGTCCCACCGGCATGGCGACCGAGCCGGATAGGGAAAGCAGTGAAAAGGCCCGCCCCATTTTTTCGGGGGCGATGGTTTCCTGCATATAGGCGACAATGGGGATATTGAACACGTTCATAAAGCCGCCCATTAAACCGCAGGCGATCATGAAGATGACCCAGCCAAACATGGTGGGCGGGAGAATGCCCCCCACAAATGAGGCCGCGGCGGTACCTAACAGGCCGATATAGGCGACCACGATTTTGCGGTTGACCCGGATCACACTGCCCAGCAGGAAGGAGGCGATCATCATTCCCGCCGCAAAGGCGAACTCCACGGCGCTGGCGTGCCACGCGCTGGCGGAAAAGTAGCTGCTGGTCATCAGCGGATAAAACGAAGACAGGGGAAAGAAAAACACCATGCACACGGTTTCGGCGACAACGACCAGCAGCAGACGCCGGTCGGCGCGGTACACGCCCAGTCCCTCCATCAATTCGGATTTGACGTTGCGGCGCTCCTGACCGCCCCGTTCCAGCCGGGGAATGGAGACCACGGCCAGCAGTCCGCTGGCGATAAGGGCGCCCAACAGGTCGGTAAGCAGGACGAAGGGGAGCGGCATGGCCGCATACAGCGCCGCGCCGATTACGGGCCCCAGCATGAACGAGCCGGACGACATGATCTGGTTCCAGCTATTGGCCTTGACCAGATAGTCGGGGGGGACCAGTTGGGGAATGATGGCCTGGATGGAGGGCTGGTGAAAGGTGTTGCCAATCCCCCGCATGAACAGGATGACCAGCACAATCCAAACCGGCGGTTCCCACAGCCACATCGTCAGGGCGAACACAGCGGCCACCACGCCGATAAACAGGTCGGCGGCAATACAGATGATTTTGCGGTTGTATCGGTCGGCGGCTATACCGGCGATAGGGCTTAAAATAACGGTGGGAATAAAGGCGACCAGTCCGGACAGCCCCAGCATCAGGGGGGATTCGGTTTGGGTGGCGACCCACCAGATCAGGGCGAATTGCACCGCCGAGCTGCCGATCAGGGAGACCATCTGGCCGATGGCGATGGTGAAAAAGGACTTTTTCCAGCTGTTCATGTAGAACCTCCTTATATTTTGGTTCTGGAGCAAGCAGGGCCAGTGTACCATGTTCGGGACGAATGCACAAGCGAAACCGGGTAAGTGGTAGAGAAGTTGCGGTAGGAGGCATTTTCCTGTATAATAAAGCGAACAACCATTAAAGGAGAGGGAACATGACCACCATCTATCTGATACGCCACTGTGAAACACAGGGAAACCGGCAGCGCCTGTTCCAGGGGCGGATCGACATGGATATCAGCGAAGAGGGCGCCCGGCAGCTCGAGCGGCTGGCCGAGCGGTTCCGGGAGGTGCCCCTGGCCGCTGTCTATACCAGCCCGCTGCTTCGGGCGGTGCGCACCGCTGAGGCGGTAGGCCGGTATCACGACTTACCGCTTATAAAGGACGACGACCTGATCGAGATTGACGGCGGCTGCTGGGAGAGCCGCCATTGGGCGGACCTGCCGGCGTTTGATCCGGAGCAAAGCCGCCGCTGGCTGGAGGAACCGTGGAATTTCCACACGAGCGGGGGAGAATCCATGCGGGCGGTGTATGACCGCATGAGCCGCGCCCTGCGGCGTGTCGCGCGGGAGTGCGAGGGCGGGCAGGCGGCGGTCGTGTCCCATGGCTGCGCCATCCGCAACGCCCTGTGCTTTGCCAAAGGCTGGCCGGTTGAGAAACTAAACAAGGTAAACTGGTGCGACAACACCGGCGTATGTGTACTGGAAGCGGCGGACGGCGCCTTCCGTGTTTTAAAAGAAAACGACCATTCCCATTTGGAAGACGCCGTGCCGTCGGCGGAACAGGACAGTTGGTGGCGATAAAAGGAGGAATCCTATGCGGATTTTAGCAGTGGACCTGGGTCTGGCCCGCACGGGGCTGGCCATTTCGGATGAAAGCGGTTTTCTGGCGTCTCCTGTCGGAACGGTAGAAGAAAAAGATCTGGCCGCGCTCAGCGAGAAGGTCGTATCCGTCGCGCGGGAACGGCAGGTGGGGGAAATCGTGGTGGGGCATCCCCGCAATATGGACGGCACCTGCGGGGAGAGCGCCCGCCGCGCCGAGGCATTTGCCAATGACCTGCGGGAAAAAACCGGGCTGCCGGTACGCCTGTGGGATGAACGTATGACCACGGTGTCCGCGATCGGCTTTCTCAACCAGAACGATGTGCGGGGCAAAAAGCGCAAGGCGGTGGTGGATACCGTGTCGGCGGTGATTATTCTGCAAAACTACCTGGACAGCCTCTCCTGACGGGAGGCATTCCTGATGGATTACAAAAAAGCGGGAAGGGCCCAATGCGGCATAGACTTGGCGGAGCATCTGAAGTGCGGTGAGCCGCATTCCAGAAATCGGAGCGACAGCTCCGATTTCTCCCCAAAGGCTATGTCCATAAAGGCCCTTTCCGCTTTTTGTGCCGGCTGTTATCACCAGTCGCGCACGCCGGCGATATGCAGGAATCGCGCCTGGTCATAAACATAGGTATCCAGAGGGCGCATATACGCGTCAAAGGTGTGTGCCGCCAGATAGATGGTCCCGTCGTCTTTGCCTACCACCACCGGGCTGTGGTAAAAGAACCCGTCTGCCCGGCCCAGCTGCACGATATCACCTGGCTCCACACCGGCCGCGTCGGTGACGACCGCATAGGGGCCGACCCCCTCGTTGCCGACCAGGAAATTGTACAGGTACTGCACCCCGGTCCAGGAGGCGGTGCGGTTGCTGCTGCTGTAGTAATACCAGCCATAAACCTTTTTGGGATTCATGACCTTGCTGCCCGCGTAGAGGCACTGCGAGGCGTAGTTGGTACAGTCGCCGCCCAGGTTATCAAAATTGAGATAGGCGGGATTGCGTTTAAAGGCCCATTCCCGGGCGTAGTCCACGGCATCCTGCCGGTTATAAGTCCGTTCGGTCAATGGTTCATCCCTCCCTGTATGAGCATATTATGTCAGTCCATGGGAAACCGCCTCTGAAACGGTAAAAGAAGCGGGCCAGCGATTGCTCGCTGGCCCACTCGGGTCGGTAACAGTTACCGGCAGCAGGAGTTGCTGCTGGGAGCGCAGCCGCACTCGTCTTTCGACGGGAAGAATTCGTTGACCGGGAAGTCCATTTTGTGGAACAGGTCGCAGGGGTTGTCGGTGGTCGGGCAGCATTCCTTGGTGGGCATGCAGTAATCGTACACCGGCATCAGCATCTGCACGTTGCGGATGAGCTGCACAATGGTGAAGATACCGATGGTAACGTAAACAATACGGCAGTCGGTATCGTCGCAGAAGTTGCCGTTGTAGCGGCAGGCTACGCACTCCGGGATGCAGCTGCATCCACAGCCGCAGTCGCATCCGCAGCCGCAGTCGACCTTGCAGGAATTCTCGCAGGGATCGGCAACGCGGGAATCCAGGATGACCGGCTCGGCGACCTGTACGTTGCAGCGGGGCAGGTTGCGGGTTGGCATCGCCTGTGGGTCGCTGCCGTCGGCGCGGAATTCGCTGCTGAAGATTTTGACGCTGCCCTCGCCGCCGCAGAGAATAACTTTTTTCTGGAAAATGGCGACGCCGCAGATGGTGTTGCAGGGCGTGTTGCGTCCGGTGAATACGTCAACCTGTACCTCAAAGAAGAAGGTCAGGTCGCAGGAGTAATAGCCTTTGTTGAAAGGCAGGGCCTCCACGTCGATGTAGGTCGTGATGACTTCGACCTTGCGGGCGCGAATACTGACCGCATGATCAACCAGCATCTGATCCTGTTCCGTGAAATACACCCGCAGATCTTCAAGGCAGTCCTTGTCAGAAGATATACCCATTTAGATATATTACATATATACCGGGTTAATTTCCACTGAAACCTTGAATTGGTGCGGTTTCCAACCCTTTTCCTTGTAGTACTCTGCGTGGCTGATAATATCCTTTAGAATTTGGTTTTTGTGTGCTTCATCGGATGTTTCATATGCTTTCAGGGCATCTTTTATCTTGGATATCGTTTTATCGTAGTCAATTGCATTTTGGGAGGATTGGCGATTTTTAAGATCGTCGATCGTATCCTTTAAGTAATTTATGCGCTTGGTGAGTTTACCCATGCGCTCCATAAAGGTACTGGTATCGTAAACCCCCTGCTCTAAAAAATCGTGAAGCTTATCCTTTTGGCTTTGAGTAGATGACAATTCCCTTTCCGTGGCCTTTATGGCTTCGGAATAGTCAACGCCGGGGCGGATAATTCCCTGTTGCTTTTCGAGAATTAACTGATCCAATTCGTTTCGAACGCCTTGCAAAACGGCATCTATAACATAGTCGAGCCGGGAACTTGCGCAGCAGCCTTTCGTTGTGCATAAAATATATTCCATATCGATACGGTTCAGATTTGGCTGGCGCTGCATAAGTAATCCGCATTTGGCACAGTACAGGATACCGGCAAGAGGATTTTTGATATTACCGTCAAAGAAAGGACGGCGATAACGGCTTTTTAAAATCTCTTGGGCCTTGTTCCATGTCTCCTCATCAATAATCGCCGGGTGCATTCCATCGACAATAGTCCATTTGTCCGGGGGATTATAGATAGTGATATGTTTCTCGTTATTTTTTGTACCCTTACGAATATGTTGCTTTTGATTCCAGACGATCTTTCCACAGAAAGTGGGATTCTTTAAAATATGGCGTACAGAAGTACGTCCAAAGGCGTCCGAACGGTGCGGTTTTGCCCCCATGGAGTTCAAGGTATCGGCAATTGTGTAACAGCCAATGCCCTGGTTAACGTACATATCAAATATCATACGGACAAATTTTGCTTCTTCTTCATTGATTGCGAGCGTTGGCTTTTTATCAATAGTGGTTTTTACATAGCCATAGGGGGCATTGGCAATATAGCCACCCTCCTCAATGGTTTTCTGTATCCCCCTTTGAAGCCGGCGTTTAATCATTTTTAATTCACGCCGAGCCATAAAGGTCTGAAACTCCGTCAATTCTTCGTCGAGATCATCATTGAGGTTATAAATCTTTTGAGGCGTAATAATGAGAGTATCGGATTGCTTAAAGGTTTCAAGGATCACTCCTTGATCCGTCATGCCGCCGCGTCCAAGACGATCCAAGTCCATGCATAGCACCGCATCACAAGAACCGCCAGCTATATCATCCAGCATTTGCAGCATTTGCGGGCGGGCATATAAACTGTCGCCGCTCACGACTTCTTCATAAATACAAAGAATAGTATAACCGCGCTCAAAGGCCAATGCTTCCAGCGTCTCTTTGTGCCTGTGTAGCGTTTCTTCTATAGTAGAATTGGGATCGTCAGCACGGGATTTTCGCAAATACAGAAATACATCCATTAACTACACCTCTTTATACTTTAAAAGATCATAAAGTGGTAATAATACACATTGTAGTGAAATTATATCACAATATGTCTTTATAAGAGATTTTTGTGGGT
>URYP01000124.1 GCA_900552115.1 uncultured Oscillospiraceae bacterium
TTTTCATTGTCCCAGTTAAGATCCGGCTGATATCCGCCGGGTGGGGAAAAGATTCTGTTTTTATCCGTTGTCTTCCGGTGAGGCCCTTTCGTGACGACAATCTGCCGGTTTTTATAGGAGGTGTTTCTATGAGTAATTTCATCGACTCCGCGTTTGGTTCTCCGTGTACCGGCTGCACCGGGGACGAGCGACCCGCCTGTTCTATTTTTGTCAGTGGCGGGACGGGAAAAACGATTCCTTATCTTATGACCGGAGGCGGTATTCCTTTCGGTCCGGATATTTTGTCCGTAGGGGAGATCGCCACCCACACGTCCGGCTCCGGCGAATTTATGATAAACCGGACGGGACGGTACACGATCAATTACCAGGTGACCATTGAGCATGCGGATACAGGAACGATGACGCCCCGCCAGACATCGGTATTCCTGTCCAGCGACAGGCGGGGCTGGCTCGATGGCATCCTTCTCACTGCCCAAAAGGACAGCTTATCCCGTTGCCTGACTACCACACTGGAGGCAGGGGAAAAAATATCGCTGAGATTTGGAGATCCATCCTATCAGAATATAACAGCTATTGATCCCGTGATCATCCTCCGGCGGGTCGAATAGGGTTGGAGCCTCAAATAAAAGTCCCGTCCGGATTTCCGGGCGGGACTTTACGTGGTGTGTTTATATAACGGAAAACAGTAGGGCCAACAGCCCAAGGGTAGCCAGAGGGATCAGGGTACCGCCCGCGAGTTGGCCCGGCGTGTGGCGTTTTATCCGCAGGCTGGAGGCATACACCAGTACCAGAAGCCCCAGTCCGGCGAGCAAAGCCGGTACGCCGAAATAGACCAGCAGCGCGACCGGTCCGGCCACGCCGCAGGCGTGACCGCTGGCTTTCAGGCCAAACGCTTTGTTAAACAGCAAAATGATAAGCCCGGAAATCAAATATTCCAGATAGATGATCCATAGTGAGCGGGGAGCGTGCAGGAACAGGGTCGTCAGGCAGCCCAGAACATATCCGCCAACAGCAAAAAGCATTGCCAGGCTGCGCTGGCCGTCACGCCCGCGATCCCTAAAGGCTTTCAGCCTCGGCTGTGCCGGATAGGCCAGCAGCGGCAGCAAGGTGAGGAATAAAAGGCCGCAGAGGTATCCCGCCCATCCGCCGGTCAGGCTCGGGTTCCATAAAAACAGAATGGTCAGCATAACGCCGGCCATGAGTGGTGCCACGGTCAGCACACGTATAATTTTTGCCGCTTTGTCCATAAACGTCACCTGCTCTATCTCCTGCTTTGAAGAAACAAAAAAGGTATTGTCATTATGGAACATAATTGTACCATCCTTTCCCAAAAGTGCAAGAGGGGATTTCTTAATAGTATGTTTGACTGGACAAAGACTTCTTATACGACGGCCTGTCTGTTTAGGATTAAAAAGGGGCGGCGAATGAAAACCTTTCATGTTGTATGCCGTTTGTGGTATAATAGGTTCAAACTTATGGTTTGGAGCCAAATGTCTTTTGCTAAGCAAAAAACATCGAAAGAATGGTTGTCGTCGCAAGGCGGCTCCTGCGCGGGGGCGCACCTCCATTCTTCTGGTCTCTGCAAAGCTTTGCTTTTGAAGCAGAAAGTCTTTTCCAAGCAAAAGACTTTGGGAAAATGGTTGCCGCCGCGATGCATGAAGCGGCGATGAGGCTGCCAATACACGGGTGGATAATGTTTGTGCGGAAGGGGAAAATCAATGAAACGGATGGTTGCCTGGTTAGTGATAATCGTATTGTGCGTGAGCGGCTGTTCCGCGGGAGACGGGAGCGAAGCCCCTAAAACAGCTTTTACGTTGTCCCAGACGGCCATGGAGATGCCGGCCGGAACCAGCCGGATACTGACCGCGCAGGCGGACGGCCGGGAAATAGACCCGCAGGATCTGTGGTGGCAGACAACGGATGAGACGGTGGCGGCTGTAGAAAACGGTAGGGTAAAGGCGCTGGCAGCGGGACAAGCGTTGATAACGGCCAGCAATCGCGGCGGCTATATGGTTCTATGCCGAATCACCGTAACCGAAGCGCAAACAGTATCTTAAAGGTATAATATAGATCAAAAACGCCATGCAAAGGAAGTCCTTTGCATGGCGTTTACCTATGTTTTTAACCATTTTTTTGCACCCTGCTGTTGCTTACGATTAACCAACAGCGCGGAGCCACCGGTTATCATTCCGCTGGGAATGCATTGATTTTTTGGGTGGCATATTGCAGTATCAGAAGCGCGTCATTGGCGGAAACCTTGCCGTCTCTGTCCACGTCGGCTCTGCTTTTTTGTTCCGTCGTTATCATGATCTTACTGGTCGCCGCCTGCAGCGCTAACAGCGCGTCGCTAGCTGTGATCTCATTATCCTGGTTGATATCGCCCAGTAGATCGTGAAGCATGGGGATTACGCGGGTTTCTTCTTCACCGCACAGGGAGCATTGGCGCGCTTCCAGCCCATCCTCCGTATTGGTGGCCGGTCTGACCACGGACCAGTTTCCCCATACATGCTCGTGGGCGGTCACTGGAATATCTTTGCCCGTAATCTCCAGGGGAAGCTGCATGGCGGTATTGTCTTTGACCACATGGCTTACATCCGGATTCAGCCCGTACAAGTACCGTACCCGGGCATTATTGGTAACGGCGGCGGACAGGGTCAGGCGGATCGTATGGGCATCCAGCCGATTCGCGGACAAAACGGTGACCGGCGTCTCGCCGTCCAGAACGGAAAAGCCGGTAATACCGCTCGCCGGCGTGATATCGTCTCCGCCGCGATGGACAATGTTCACATCAATAATGGTACACGTCTTATCAGCAAACCGCGCCGCGTCGATAGAGGGGCCGCGGTAGTATTCCGACAAACCGTAATAATACAAGATGCCGTTGGCTACCCGGCGGCCGATCTCATTCATGCCGGGCGTTTTATAATGAGCGGTATCTTTACGCTCAAATTCCATTTCGGTGGCAGCCAGGAAAAAGTTCTGGCCGTCATCCAGGTCCTGTTGAGCGCTGCGAATCGCCGTATACGCGTCGTCGTTGGAAATATTGGTGTCGTGGGTGCCGATCTGGCAGAGGAACATGGGCAGGTCCTCGTTGTCCAAATCCCGGCGGAAACGCGCCAAAAGCTCTTTCATGTCCGCCTCGTAGGTTTCCTTTGGCACCAGCATACGGCCATCCGTTTCGCCTTGGTTCCAAACAGCCAGTTCCACCCCGCCGGCCGCCAAAGCCCGGGTTACCGCCCGGCCATACAGGGTACGGCTGTCTTTCGGATTGGAGGTGTTGTAATACATCCAATACCAGTTGGCGGCATTGCCCACGTTGGGTTCATGCAGGCCGGAACCGGAATCCGCCGCCGGGATGACGCCGACCGGCAGATGCAGGTTTTCAATCAATTTATTGACCATGGCCGGCACCAGGGAAGCGCCGGCGCCATCGTAGGGATCGGCCAGATGCTGCCACGATCCGGAACGGAAGTTGGCGGCCAGATCGTCGGCTACCGTGTATGGCGGCGCGCCCTGGCCCACCATGTTGGACTGGCCGACACACAGAATATTGATACCGACGCCCCATTTGCGGTTATCAGTCACGGTTTTCAGGGGGGTACCGTCTGCACCGAGCGCGCGCACCTCCAAACGATACCAGCCGCCCTGCGGCACGGTCAACGTGCCGGAATAGGCGTTGCCCTCAAGCGGCAGCTCTGTCCAGTCCCGTATAATGGCGCTGCTGTCGTCGTACTCCAGGACCCTCGCCTCTACCTTAACGACATCGCCCGAGCTTACCTGTCCACTGATGGTTACCGGAGCGTTTTCGTTTTCCACGTTGCGCTGGATAACCTGGTAATTTTGGGGAGCCTGCACACTCAGGGACACACCGGATGGGTCTTCATCCGACAAATTGGTGACGGTCACGTCGTCAAAATCGGCCGCCGTTTTATAGGTAGCCAGGCCTATTTTACCAAAAGCATGGCTGGAATCCTCCACTTCTAATTCCGCGGTGCCATCTATGTAAAGGGTAATGTGACTGCCAACAAAGCGCATTTTCATGGTATAGGACCTGTCCAGTTCCATGGTGAATTTTTTCTTAACAAGAATAGCGGATTCGCTGTTAATACGGCGGTCAATCAACAACTCCTGCCCGTTATAGGATCCGACATAACGGTTCTGCACGCCGTCCGCGCGTCCGCTGATCATAACGTAAATATTGCCGCCGTTTGTTTTATGCGCCGTTACCTTGGCTTCAACCTCATAATCCGTCCAATTCAGATCCCCGGCAAAGGTCATGGCGCCGGCGCTCATATCGGTTTGGCTGTAAACCCCGTTCTGTACGGCCCATTTCCCGTTTGTAACCGCCCATGCATCGCTGCTCGCTGTCTCAAAGGTATCGCGGAACAGCGTTTTGTCGTCCGACGGGTTGCCGCCGGGATCGTCCGGATCCGGCGGGGTTACGTCCTCGGTGAGCCGCCGCACCGTCACATCGTCGAAATCGGCCGCAGTCTTATAGGTAGCCAGACCGATGCGTCCTTCGCTGTGAGTGGTATCATCGGTTTCCAGCTCCAGTGTACCATTCACATATAATGAGATGTGGCTGCCGACAAATTTCAGCTTCAGGATATAGTCCTGATTCACTTCCATTGTGTAGGTTTTCCGGGCCAACAGGGTGGACTTGCCGCCGATGCGGCGGTCAATAACCAGTTCCCCCCCGCTGAATGCGCCGACATAACGGTTTTCCGGACCGTCCGCCCGCCCGCTGAGCATCACATACACGCCCTGCCCGTTTACGGCGCGGGGCGTCACTTTAACCTCGACTTCATAATTGACCCAATCGCTGTCTCCAGCAAAGGTCATGGCGCCGCCAGCCAAATCGGTTTGATGATAAACCCCGTCCTGCACCGCCCAGTTGCCGCTGGAAACCGTCCAAACATCGTCGGACGCGGCGTCAAAATGATCGGAAAACAGAATGTTGTCTTCGGAAGCGGGAGCTGCGCCGGCCGGCAGCGTCATGCCGGCTGTCAACAGAGTCAGGGCCGATACGGTTGCCAACAGTTTTTTCAGCATAGTTTTTCCTCCAGACATTTTCAAAACTCTCATTGTCATTATACCGCAATTGTTTGAAAAGCATCTGCCATTATATACTGAAAATATAGACAATAATTATTGTTTTTGTAATATCTTATTATTTTTGCCCATCTATCTGGTCAAAAGTAACGGCGTCCAGTTCCCGTACGACCAAGTCGGTTATGCGCCCGTAA
This sequence comes from uncultured Oscillospiraceae bacterium, assembly GCA_900552115.1. GTDB lineage: Bacteria > Bacillota > Clostridia > Oscillospirales > Acutalibacteraceae > UMGS1474. The sequence goes on from URYP01000124.1 coordinate 5,247, forward strand.
ATGGAGCGAAACGGACAGGCATGGGCCTCGTCGCGGGAACAGCCGAAGTTCTCATCCAGGCAGCGGCTGAAACGATACGGCCCTTCCACCGCCTCTATCACCCCGCGCATCGAAACTTGAGACGCGGGCCGGGCCAGCGTATACCCGCCATGGGCACCCTTAAACGATTTGACTATGTCCGCCGCTACCAGTTTACGCATGATTTTCAGGGTAAAACGAGGGGATACGCCGGTCTCTTCGGCAATCGACTGCGCGTCCAAACGCTTTCCGGCGCCAGCGAGACAATGGACGATACGCACGGCATAATCGGATTCCAGATTGATGTGCATAGATACGGGTCTCCTTAGTCCAGAAAATCTTTCAGCTTTTTGCTGCGGCTGGGGTGGCGCAGCTTGCGCAGGGCCTTGGCCTCGATCTGGCGGA
>URYP01000125.1 GCA_900552115.1 uncultured Oscillospiraceae bacterium
ATGTGCCCGCGGCGCGAGGTAGATGGAAAAGTCGACGGTGCCGTCGTAGGCGGCGCGCTCGGCGAAGCGGCTGACGTAGGCATAGCCGTCCACCTGGCCGTCTGTCTCGTGCACCAGGTAGGGATATTCGGCGCTGATGGCCTCGATCCTGTCGCTCATCTGTACGACTGTCAGTGGCTCCGTCTCGAAGCTGACGGTGGTTCGCTCGATGTAGGGGTTGTAGATGTCGCAGATGGCCTGCGCATCTGCCGATGTCACGTTTCGTATCATAACTCTCTTTTCTCTCGGAATAACGCCAGCCGATGCCTTTTATTTGATGTCGCTTGTTTGTCGGGGTCCAGCAGGTGGGGGCGGTCGCGGAGGAAGCGGGCGAGGGTGTTGCGGTCGACGTGGCAGACGCGGGCTATCTGGCGGCGGGAGGTGCCCTCGGCAATGAGCTTGCGGATGAGGGTCTGTTTGTGGTGGAGCTTGTGTTTCTCGGGGGCGGTGCGGCGTCCGCGGGGTCGGCCGAGCACGACGCCCTCGGAGCGTTTGCGGGCCAGGGCCTCGCGGGTTCGCTGGGAGATGAGGTTGCGCTCGATCTCGGCGGAGAGGCCGAAGGCGAAGGCCAGGACTTTGCTCTGGATGTCGTCGCCAAGGCGGTAGTTGTCCTTGATGGTCCATACTTTTGCCTCTTTGGTCATGCAGATGTTGAGAATCTCCATTATCATGAACAGGTTACGGCCTAAGCGCGACAGCTCGGCGCAGATGATGAGGTCGCCCGGGCCGATGCGCCGCAGGAGCTTGCCGAGTTCCCGCTTGGCCCCTGCGCCAGGACGACGCGATCAACAAGCCCAATTCGCTGGTGGCGGATTTTTCCCTGATCGGGGATACCGCCGAAGCGGCGCTGCGGGGCGAACAGATTCAGCCGCTGTTTTTATAAATCCGTTGCGCTGCGCCGGGGATTATGATACAATGGCCTCAAGCCTTTTCGGGTTTGAGGCCATTTTTTTGCCTGTTTGAGATATACTAAGCTTATCAGCCGCGTGAGCGGCCGAAATGTTTAAAAAGGAGCGCTGCGTATATGATTGCTGTCGCGTGTGACCACGCCGCTTTGGATATGAAGCGGGAACTGCTGGAACTTCTTGAGGAAATGGAACTTCAATACCACGATTATGGAACTTACAGCGGCGAAAGCTGCGATTACCCGGTGTTTGCCGCGCGGGCGGCCAGAGCCGTGGCCAGCGGCGAGTGCGAACGCGGCCTGCTGATCTGCGGAACCGGAGTGGGGATTTCCCTCGCGGCCAATAAAGTCAAGGGCATCCGCTGCGTCACCTGCAGCGAACCTTATTCCGCCGAAATGTCCCGCCGGCACAACAATGCCAACATGCTGGCCATCGGCGCGCGGGTGGTGGGATCAGAGCTGGCGCGAATGATTGTGCGCATTTGGCTGACGACCGATTTTGAAGGCGGCCGTCACCAGCGGCGGGTGGATATGATCACCGCGCTGGAGAACGGCGAGGACGTAGAGTAAAGATACGGCTTTGGAAAGAAGGCGGACGGCTTTCTTTCCGATACATAGGAAGGGAAGTTTAGACTATATGGAAAATATTACGGCCAAAAGCAACAGCCGGATTGCCCTGGGGATTTTTGGGCGCACGATCATCGCGGCCGTCATCGGCCTGTTTTTGTATCTGTCCCTGTCCACGATTTTCACCACTTTCAGCACGGAAAAAATTGGGTTTGCCATTTATAAAAATAACGACGATGGAACGACTACCCTGGTGAAAAAGTACCTGTATACCGATAAAGACTATAACGAAGACATAAAAGTCGGTAAAGACCAGACGGTGATCACCCTCTATTCGGATGTGCCGGCCGGCGTGGCGCTGACGCTCGATATCGTAGCGCAGATCGGCGCGCTGGTGGCACTGGCGGGGTTCCCATATGCCTACCTGTGGTCACAGGGGGACCACGACCGCAACGAGACCCAGTTCGGACACCGGGCGCAGGATGCTTACCGCGGACTGAAGGTGGGTTTCCTGGCAGATATCCCGGCTATACTCGTCTATGCGTTCCTCTGGCTCGGCAAGCTGGGAGTACCGGGAACCGGTACGTCGCATGCGGTATTTACCCTATTTAACGGCAGTTTCCTGCCGTTTTGTTACCGGGTAATGGGGCGCAACCTGACCAGCGCCTCGCAGATACCGATTGGCAGCATGCTGCTCCTCCTCCTGCCGGTTCTGTTCCTGCCGTTGGTTTGTCATGTGGCCTATACCCTTGGCTTGCACCAGTTCTCCATATCGGACAAACTGTTTTATAAACATAAAAAGAAGCATCGGAAAAAGCGTTAACAGGGATATCAAAGCCGCCCCGGGCATAGACATGGCACGAGGTGGTTTCTTTGAAGAATTGGAACATGTGGGTGCGGCGTCTGGCGGTTCCGCTGCTGGCGGCGACTGTCCTGCTGGGATTTTTGGGCGCGTTTTTGTGCGTGCGGGAGGCGGACCTGGCCATGACGGAGGAACAGCCGCCTTATATCCTGATCGACCCGGGCCACGGCGGCGCGGACGGCGGGGCTGTGGCGGCGGACGGTACGCAGGAAAAAGACATCAATCTGGCCATATCCAGGCCACTGGCCGATATGCTGCGCATTTTCGGTTACCCGGTCATAGAGAGCCGGGACACGGATATATCCATCCATGATGCGGATGCGAAAGGGCTCAAGGACCAGAAGATCAGCGATATCCACAACCGCCTGAAGCTGGCTCAGGATTCGCTGATCACCATCAGTGTACACCAGAACAAATTCCCGCAGACCCAGTACAGCGGCACGCAGGTGTTTTACTCAACCAATAATCCGGCCAGCGAGGGATTGGCGACTTCCATCCGGGAGAGCGTGCTGACCCTGCTTCAGCCGGAAAACAACCGGCAGCTGAAAAAGGCGGATAAAAGCATTTACCTGCTTCACAACGCCACGCCGCCGACGGTGCTGGTGGAATGCGGTTTCCTCTCCAATGAGGCCGAGCGGGATAAACTGAAAACGGCGGAATATCAACAACAAATGGCCTTTGCCATTGCCGGGGGGACCTTGAAGTATACCCCCTGACAGGAGGATACATATGCCAGCAAAAAGTAAAGCGGTTTTCGTCTGTTCCGAGTGCGGTTATGAAGCGCCTAAATGGACGGGGCGCTGCCCAGCCTGCGGGGAATGGAATACCATGAACGAGGAAATAAAAGCCCCTCCGCGGGCCTCCCAGGCGGCGGGAGTGCCCTCCCTGAGACGGGCTCCCCAACGGATTACCGAATTGAACCCGGAGGGCGAGCAGCGGTATAAAACCGGCCTGAAGGAACTTGACCGGGTGCTGGGCGGCGGCATTGTCAAGGGCGGGCTGATGCTGATCGGCGGTGACCCCGGCATCGGAAAATCCACCCTGCTGCTGCAGATATGCGCCACGCTCGGGCAGGCGCATACGATTTTGTATGTGTCGGGAGAGGAATCGGAACGGCAGATCAAACTGAGGGCTGACCGTTTGGATGTGGCCAGCGATAACCTGTACGTTCTGTGCGAAACCGACGTGCAGGCCATTCTGGAGGCGATGTACAGCCAAAAGCCGGATATTCTGATTGTGGATTCCATTCAGACCATGAGCCTGGCGGAGATTGCCTCCTCACCGGGCAGCGTGACCCAGGTGCGGGAGTGTACCTCCGCTATTATGCGGGCCGCCAAAAGTGTGGATACGCCGGTATTCATTGTGGGCCATGTCAACAAGGACGGGAACATCGCCGGCCCCAAAGTGATGGAGCATATCGTGGACTGCGTGCTGTATTTCGAAGGGGACCGGCACACCAGCTACCGCATGCTGCGCTGTGTGAAAAACCGTTACGGCGCCACCAATGAGATCGGCATGTTCGAGATGCGGGATAAGGGACTTTGCGAGGTGGAAAATCCGTCGCTGATGCTGCTGTCCGGGCGGCCGATCAATGTCAGCGGCACCTGTGTGGCCTGCACGATTGAGGGGTCCCGACCCATCCTGGCCGAAGTGCAGGGGCTGGTTTCACCTACCGGATTCGGCAATCCCCGCCGCATGTCCACCGGCTTCGATTATAATCGCCTGTCCCTGTTGCTGGCGGTGCTGGAAAAACGGGCGGGTTATTTTTTCTCCAATCTCGACGCGTATGTCAACATCGTCGGAGGCCTGCGGCTGGACGAGCCTGCCGCCGACCTGCCGGTGGCGCTGGCGCTGGTGTCCAGCCTCAAGGATACCGTGGTGGGCGAGGGAATCGCCGCTTTCGGTGAGGTTGGTCTCGCCGGCGAGATCCGGTCCGTTTCCCACGCTGAGGCCCGGGTGGCGGAAGCGGCCCGGTTGGGCTTCAGCCGGATTATCCTGCCTCACGCCAATATCCGCACCATGGAAAAACGGACCGATATTGAAGTGGTCGGTGTACATACCGTGCGCGATGCCTATGAAGCATTGGTATAAAGCGACTATAAAACATGCCTGTAAACGGAAATCTTGATTCGCAGGCATTGCCAAGCGGCGACCGATCGTGTACACTATAAGCAAAGACAGGCGGGACAGGCTGCGACGGTGCCGCCGACAGGAGGAATGCGCTATGACATCCGAACAGATTATCAATTTGGTCATGTCGATTATTTTGCTTATCACGGCGGTGCTTTATTTTATCTTCTGGAAGGTCGTCCGCAAAGAAAAACCCACCACCCGGACCGTAGTGCTCAACACTCTGTTGGTTGGTGTCGGCGTGTGGTACGCCTGGGATTTTATTGCCAGTCTTATATAATACGGGAAAAGGAATTACAGGGCTATGCCAAAAGAAAATGTTTACGATGAGGTGTCGTTTTTTAAAGAGTATGCGCATATGCCCCGCTCCGAACAGGGATTGGATGGTGCAGGGGAGTGGCATGAATTGAGGAAGCTGCTGCCCGATTTTAGCGGCCGGCGCGTGCTCGACCTCGGCTGTGGGTTCGGCTGGCACTGCCGATACGCGGCGGAGCACGGTGCGGCACAGGTACTGGGCATTGACCTGTCGGAAAATATGTTGACTGTTGCCCGCGAAAAAAATGCCGATCCCCGTATCGAGTACCGGCAGATGGCCATTGAGGACTTTGCGTATCCGGAAAACGCCTATGATGTGGTTATCAGTTCGCTGGCCCTGCATTATGTGGACTCCTTTGCGGAGGTCTGCGGCAAGGTAGCCCGGTGCTTGACGCCCAGCGGCGATTTTGTCTTTTCGGTGGAGCACCCCATTTTTACCGCTTACGGTACGCAGGACTGGATTTACAGCGATGCCGGCGAACCCCTTTTCTGGCCGGTGGACCGCTATTTTACGGAGGGAATGCGAACGGCGGTGTTTTTGGGGCATACGGTGGAAAAGCAGCATAAGACGCTGACCACCTACCTGAACGAGCCGCTTTTGCACGGCCTGACGATCACCCGCGTGGTAGAGCCACGGCCGGATGACCGGATGATGAACATGCCGGGTATGGCGGACGAACTGCGGCGGCCCATGATGCTGCTGGTGGCGGCTGTGAAGAAATGAGAAACGGGGTGCCGGGAGGTGGAGGCAAATGACCGATGAAGAATCCTATCGCCTCTATCTGGAAGGCGATGAAACCGGGCTGGAACAGCTGATGG
>URYP01000126.1 GCA_900552115.1 uncultured Oscillospiraceae bacterium
CGCCGAAAACAATCATTCCCGCCGCGGCAACGCTCCGTGCAATCGCCCGTCCTGTTTCCCGGCCGTAAAGCGTGGACTTACGCGTGCCCACCATGGCCAAAACCGGCCGGTCTTGCAACTCCGGCAGATCACCCCGGCCATACAATACGAGCGGCAATTCATAGATTTCCCGCAGAGGCTCCGGATATACCGCGTCGTCCGGCGTCACTATCCATCCGTTTCCGCTGAGCGACTGCTCCAGTATTTTCTCCGCCGTTTCCAGCGATTTATCGTTCAGCGCCACGCGCTCCGCTTTAGCCAGCCCTATATCCCGGTAAAAGCGGTCGTCCGCTTCATAAACGCGCGCGGGCGTTTCCAGTTCCCGCAATAAGGGGGCGGCCTTGGGACTTCCCTGCCCCAAAGCCTGCTGCATCCAGATCCAGTATAGGCGATTATCCACGCGTTTCACCTCCCCGGCGTTAGCGGCGGCAGTAACCCTCGGCGGCCGTGTCGCCGCGCATCATTTCCCAGGCGATCAGCGAGGCCGCCACCGAGGCGTTGAGGGACTCGGCCCGGCCCGGCATGCGGATTGTGATCCGGTGGCGGCAGCTTTGCACGGCCTCCGGCGTCAGGCCGCTGCCCTCGTTACCGATTACGGCAATGGAGCCGGGGGCAAACCGCGCCTGTTGAACCGGCAGAGCATCCCCGTGTACCACGCTGGCAAACGCCGCCATCCTCTCCCGCTGCAGATGGTCGAGCGCGGCGGGCAGGTCGTCCGTCTCCACGATGGGCAGACGCAGGGCGCCGCCCATACTGGCCCGCAGGACCTTGGGATTATACCGGTCGCAGCATCCGGCGGACAGGATCAGGCCGTGGATCCCCAGCGCCTCCGCCGTGCGGATAATGGCGCCCAGGTTGGACGGGTCCTGTACATTTTCCAACGCCAAGTACTTGCCATTCTTTTCTATTGTATCCAAACCGGCCGGCTTGTCAACCCCTTGGCAAACACAGAACAACCCCTGCGGAGAGGCCGTATCGCTGATATACGCCGCTAGTGTCTCCGAAATTTCCGTACAGAACCCGCAGACTCCCCGCAGGGCTTGCAGCGTATCCGCATAGACCTCCGCGGCACGCTTTGTAAACAGGACGTACCGGAGATCCGCACCGGAGCGCACCGCATCCCCGCACAGGCGGGCGCCTTCCAGGGCAAACAGTCCGGTACGGCGGCGGTATTTGGTTTCCGCCAGCAGGCGGCGGGCCTGACGGACATAGGCATTGTCCCGGCTGGTAATGTTGTCCATTGTCTCCTCCAACGAAGAACACCCGCAGGGAAACCCTGCGGGTGCCGAAATAGGAATTACAGCGCAGCTTTGGCTTTTTCGGTCAGCGCGGCGAAAGCCGCCGCGTCGGACACCGCCAGTTCCGCCAGCATTTTACGGTTCAGCGTCACACCGGCTTTTTTCAGGCCGTTCATGAAGGTGGAATAATTCATGCCGTTGATTTTCGCCGCAGCCGAAATACGGGTGATCCACAGGCGGCGGAAATCACGTTTCCGCTGTTTGCGGCCAATATACGCATACTGGCCGGATTTCATCACCGCTTCTTTAGCGGTTTTAAACAGTCTGGATTTGCCGCCAAAATAGCCTTTCGCCAGTTTCAGCGTCTTTTTTCTTCTTTTGCGAGTCATCATTGCGCCCTTTACACGAGCCATGGGTATAACCTCCGTTTCAAGTCATGGTACGGTTTTCAAGCCGCCCGTTCGATTATTTATAGGGAATCAGGCGCTTAACCTGTGCCACGTTCGTCACATCGGCAATCGCGGTTTTGCGCAGGTTTCTTTTGCGTTTCGTGGACTTCTTGTTCAGAATGTGCGATTTGTAGGCATGGGCCCGCACGACCTTGCCCTTTTTGGTCAGCTTAAAGCGCTTTTTGGCGCCGCTGTGCGTTTTAATCTTCGGCATTTGTTTATCCTCCTTAGAAAATGACCTTATTTGGCGGTTTTCGGAGCCAGGAACATCAGCATCTGGCGACCTTCCATTTTCGCCGGTTTTTCTACCGTGCTGTATTCCTCGCACACCTCGGCAAACCGTTTCATGGTTTCCAACCCGATTTCAGGATAGCCCATTTGACGGCCGCGGAAACGGATGGATACCTTCACCTTGTTGCCGGCCTGCAGAAATTTGGCCGCATGCTTGGCCTTGGTCTGGAAATCGGCTACGTCTATATTGAGGGACAGCCGAATTTCTTTAACCTCCATCACATGCTGGTTTTTACGGGCCTCTTTTTCCCGCTTGGCCTGTTCAAAACGGTATTTGCCGTAATCCATGATTTTGCACACCGGCGGTTTAGCCGCCGGCGAAATCTTGACCAGGTCCAGGTCGCGTTCGTCGGCAATTCTCTGGGCCTCGCGGGAGGACATAACCCCCAACTGGCCGCCCTTGTCGTCGATGACGCGGACTTCTTCATCCCGTATCTGTTCGTTGATCTGCAGTTCCTTGGTTGCGATAGCCAAGCACCCCCAAATAAAATTTTCATAATAAAAAACACGGGCAAAAACTGCCCGTGCTGCATAGACGCATTTTTCCCCAAGGGAAATTTCCGTACTATAAACCTGCTGGGAACAAAATCCGCAGGTGAGAACAGGCATGTTCTGCTTTGTTTTTCTTACTGTTTGATTATATCAGGTCGGACGGCGGCTGTCAAGCCCCTAATTTGACATTACCAGCCCTTTTCCTCCAGGTATTCTTCCAGCGTGATTCCGCGGGACATGATCTCCTGTGCCGCTTCCTTCCCCACATAACGATAATGCCAGGGCTCGTAATCCATACCGGTAACGGCCTCCTTACCCTTAGGATACCGCAGGATAAAGCCATATTCCGCACAATGCGCCTTTAACCAGGCAAAGGCTTCACTCTGGCCAAAGGCCTCCTCCCGGCTCGTATAGCCGCTGCCCAGGATATCGACAGCCAGCCCGGTGTGGTGTTCGCTGGTTCCGGGCCGGACGACCTGTGTGGCCGCCATGGTTTCCGCCTCAGATGCGGAATAGCCCTTTTCTTTCCACGCGGCAACTTCGGCGTCAAAATACTGCTGCTGCGTTTCGCTGCTGCGATAAAGCAGGATACCCCACAGCCCGTAATCCGCGCCGCCGTTCATCATTTGAAGCAGCGCGTCTTTGGCACGGCGGTCAATAAGGTTGCCGTTTCCATCGTAATCCACCAGGTCGGCCGACGCCTCATAGCCGGAAGGAAGCGGGTTCCAGCCGTTGACGAGCAGCAGGTTGTCATCAGGAGCATTCCCCTGCTTGTAGTGCGTTATTCCTCCCGCCGGCGCCGCGGTGGTTCCGGCGGCCTGTTTGGATGGTTTCGTAGCCGAAGAGGACAAGGCGTTTGTCGGCAGGATCCGGCCGGAAACCGGCCGGGCTTCCAAAGCGATGCGGTCGGTGGCCAGCCCCCATGCCAGTGCGCCGCAGCCGAGCGCCATCACCAGCATCAGCACCATCGCCAGGATCATGAAGCCGGGACGCCGTTCCGTTTTTTGGCGGCCATGCCGCGGTGTGCCCATGCGGTTCATCCTTTCCATGCATAAATCATCCTGAATTTTTCCATTATATAGTATATCACTATTTTCCCTTGTCGTCAAAGAGCAATTTCCGTCGTTTTTTCGGGCCCGATTCCACCGGGAAACGCTTGTGCTTTGCCGCCGTTCCATGTATAATAGGCTCAGCCGGATACGGCGCGCGGAACCCACTGTTTCAACGCCGGCGGGAACCCGCCTTTCAGGCAACAGCCTGCGTCATCCTGTTTTGTAAGGAGTGTCAAATATTATGAAGCGTAAAACAAAGATCATCTGCACCTTGGGGCCCTCCACCGATGACCCGGCGGTGCTTCGTCAACTGATGCTGGCCGGCATGGACGTCGCGCGCATCAACATGTCGCACCAGAATCAGGATTGCCAGCGGGTACGCATCAATCAAGTGAAGCAAATGCGTGAGGAACTGGATCTGCCGGTCGCCGTGCTGATCGATACCAAGGGGCCTGAGATTCGCCTGGGCACCTTTACGGAACCCAAGGTCGCCCTGACCGAAGGCTCCACCTTTACCCTGACCACCGAACCCATGGAGGGGACGGCGGAGATGGCCTCCATCAGCTTTCCCGGGCTGCCGCAGGATGTCCGGCCGGGCAATCATATACTCATCGATGACGGCCTGATTGATCTGGAAGTACAGTCCACCACCGAAACTACCATCGTCTGCCGCGTACTCAACGGCGGCGTCATATCCGCCAACAAGGGCATTAATGTGCCGGACGTCTGCCTGTCCATGCCGTTCATGAGCGACCGTGACCGCTCAGACATTGCGTTTGCCTGTGATATCGATGCGGATTTTATCGCCGCCTCCTTTACCCGGCGGGCCGATGACGTGGTACAGATCCGGCAGGAGCTGGAGCGGCACAACAACCACAAAATACGTATTATTGCCAAAATAGAAAACGCCGAGGGCGTTTCCAATATAGACGGTATTATCAAAGTATCCGACGGCATCATGGTCGCGCGCGGCGACATGGGGGTGGAAATTGCCCTGGAGGAGATCCCCAGCCTGCAGAAGATGCTGATTCACAAGGCCTACAACGCGGGCTTGCAGGTAATCACCGCCACCCAGATGCTGGAGTCCATGATGAAGAATCCCCGTCCCACCCGGGCGGAAACAACCGACGTGGCCAACGCCATTTACGATGGCACCAGCGCCATCATGCTGTCCGGTGAAACCGCCGCCGGCGCGCATCCCATCGAAGCGCTCAAAACGATGGACCGGATCGCCCGCCGTACGGAGGACGACATCAATTATATTCGCCGTTTCGCTGTGCGGGAGGTGCGGGATGCGCCGAATGTAACCAACGCCATCTCCCACGCCGCTGTAACCACCGCGCACGATATGGGCGCCAAAGCCATCATTACCGTGACCAAATCCGGGGCGACGGCCCGCATGATCTCCAAATACCGCCCGGCCTGCCCCATTATCTGCTGCACCACCGATCAAACCGCCCGGCGGCAGATGAACCTGTCCTGGGGCGTTACGCCCCTGCTGGCGGAAGAAAAAACCGATGTGGATGAACTGTTTGAGCATGCGGTGGACTGCGCCGTGGAAAAAAACATGCTGCAAAGCGGCGACCTCGTCGTCATCACAGCCGGCGCGCCGCTGGGCATTTCCGGCACCACCAACCTGCTGAAAGTGCATCTGGTGGGCAATATCCTGGTGCAGGGCACCGGCGTCAATCAATTGAACGCCGTCGGCAACCTGTGTGTCGCCGCCAATGAGGAGGACGCGCTGGAGCGTTTCCGTCCCGGGGACATCCTGGTGATTCCCCAGACCAGCAACCGTCTGCTCCCCCTGATGAAGGAGTGCTCCGGCATCATTGCCGAGGCCGACGGGATGAACAGCCATGCCGCCATTGTGGGAATGGCTTTGGATAAGCCGGTGCTCGTAGGCGCGGCGGGAGCCACCCATATTCTCAAAAGCGGCACCACCGTCATTTTGTTTTTGCCTGGATTCGTTTGCTATTATAGTAATCAATATATTCATCAA
>URYP01000127.1 GCA_900552115.1 uncultured Oscillospiraceae bacterium
TCGAACCCGGGACACCCTGATTAAGAGTCAGGTGCTCTACCAACTGAGCTAATGGCGCATATACTGGCGGTTTACTGAAACCGCTTTAGTATCATACACTATCTTTTTTCCGTTGTCAATAGCTGTCCGGCAAATTTTTCTGTTTTTCACAGAGATAGTATGGACGGGAAATCACGGTTTATACGCGGCGTTAAAAAATAATTATATTTTAAACCCTGTCCTGGCAGTCCGTCGGCATCAAATTACAAGATTGTGCTAATATAATACAAGATTGTGCTAGTTACTCAGGTGAAAACGCTTTACTTATATTTTAGGATATAAAAGGGGACATTCCATATCATTTACTTTAAATGAAGATTTTTCCATAGTCACCCAGACGAATTTCCGCCGTTATTTGTATAAACATTCCAAAATACGTCAAGGTTTTTCTATCTCGCGGCGTCACCTTTTTAAGCATTATTTATATGTACGATCTTTTCATTTTCAGAACAATGTGGTATACTGAGCACAAAGCTATGTAGGAGCCATCCGGCATAGCCTTTTGTGAAACACCTGAAAATGGAGGAGAAAGTATGAAAAAACGTGTGTCCGGCGTGGTGCTCAGCGCAGCCATGCTGGCATCGGCGGTTTTGCCGACCGCCGGGGCCGGTATGGTAAGTGCTGAATCCACAGCCCCGGCCGATCTGTCCACTACCTTGCCGTTACAGGCGTGGTACGATAAACCGGCCGAAATGACGAGCGAAGGCTGGGAACAACAGGCTACCCAGTTAGGCAACGGCTTTTTGGGCGCCATGGTGTTCGGCGGCGTGTCCAGAGACAAAATCCAGGTCAACGAACATACCTTGTGGTCCGGCGGCCCCGGCGCCAACGCCAGTTACAACGGCGGCGTAAAAGGCACGGCGGAAGAACACAAGGAAACGCTGCAGGAGGTTCGGCAGAAGCTGCAGGAGTACGCCACCGATTTCTCTGAAAACAAGGCGGCTTACATCGATCCCGGCACCGGCAAACTGGTGACCAACAATTACAGCTATGGCGCGTACCAATCGGAACTGGATGCCGCCATGAACTCTTTGTTCGGTGAAAAAAGCAATTTTGGCAGCTACCAGACACTGGGCGACATTTTGATCTCCGACCTCAAAGAAAACGATTCCTATACCGATTACAAACGGGTGCTGGATCTCAACAACGGTATGGTATCGGTGAGCTATAAGCAGGACGGCGTCACCTATACCCGGGAGTATTTTATCAGCAATCCGGGCAACGTGATGGTGATGCGCCTGACAGCCAGCGAAAAAGGCAAGCTGTCCCGTAAAATATCCATTGACAGCGTCCAGGCCAGCAAATCCATTTACGGCGATATTCACAACAATACCATCACCATGACCGGCCGCCCCTCCGACCATACCGAAGACGGCCTGAAATTTGCCCAGCAGCTCAAAGTGATTCCTGAGGGCGGCAGCATCCTGACGCTGGGCGATACCGCTTATGTGGACAACGCGGATTCCATCACACTGGTTATGACGGCCGGTACCAATTACCAGCAGTGCATGGATGACACCTACGATTACTTTACGGATGAAAACCCGCTGGACGCGGTGGAAGAGCGGATTGCGGCAGCCGTGCAGAAAGGCTATGACAATTTGCTGGCGGCGCACAAAGCCGATTACCAGAAGCTCTTTAACGCCATGCAGCTCAACATCGGCGGACTGACCACGGTGCCGAACAAGCCCACCGATCAGCTGCTTGCCGCTTACGGTGGCCGGACCGATAATCCCAACACCACCGAAGAAGACCTGTATCTGGAAAACCTGTATTTTCAGTTCGGTCGTTATCTGCTGATTTCCAGCTCCCGAGAGGGATCCCTTCCCGCCAATCTCCAAGGGATCTGGGCGGATGGTACCAACCCGCCCTGGAACGCCGACTATCACACCAATATCAATTTGCAGATGAATTACTGGCTGGCGCAGCAGACCAATCTGGCCGAATGCCATACGCCGGTGATTGAATACGTGAAAGCTCAGGTGCCGCGTGGCACCGAAATGGCCAATACGTATTACTGCAAGCAAGACGGCAGCCCGGTGCGCGGATTCGTGTTCCATCACGAGAACAACATCTGGGGCAACGCCGCCCCCGGTGAATCCGGCGCTTCCTATGCTCCGGAATCGGCTGCCTGGTCCTGCCAGGATATTTGGGAATATTACCAGTTTACACAGGACAAAGCCTTCCTGGCCGAAAACTATGATGTGCTGCTGCAGGCCGCCCTGTTCTGGGTGGACAACCTGTGGACGGATTCACGGGACGGGACGCTGGTTGCCAATCCCTCCTATTCGCCCGAGCACGGCCCCTACACGCTGGGCGCCACGTTTGTGCAGAGCGTAGTCTGGGAGATCTTCAATGAGGTTATTGAAGCCAGCGAGGTTCTGGGCAAAAACACCAGCGAAGTCAACGAAATAAAAGCCGCGCAGTCCAAGCTCTCCCCCCCCTCGATCGGCCTGGGCGGACAGTTCCAGGAGTGGAAAGACGAAACCACGCAAGACGTGCAGGGCGATAACGGCCACCGACATGTCAACCATCTGTTCGCGCTGCATCCCGGCAACCAGATCGTCGCCGGCCGCAGCGAGGAAGACGACGCTTATGTTGACGCAATGCGGCAGACGCTGGAAACCCGCGGCGACGGCGGCACCGGCTGGAGCAAGGCGTGGAAGATCAACTTCTGGGCCCGGCTGCGGGACGGCGACCACGCGCACACCATGGTTTCCGAGCTGCTGAAAGAATCCACCGCCAAAAACCTGTTTGACCTGCATCCCCCCTTCCAGATCGACGGCAACTTCGGCGGAACCGCTGGTATGGCGGAGATGCTGCTGCAGAGCCAGGGCGATGCCGTGGAGCTGCTGGCCGCAACGCCCGATGCATGGGATAACGGTACCGTTACCGGTATGAAAGCCCGCGGCAACGTGGAAGTAGACATGAGCTGGCATCACAACACGCTGGCCACCGCCGTACTTCGCCCGGGCACGGATAACAGCGAACTGAAAGTCAAGGGCACCAACATCGCCAATGGCACGCTGACCGATTCCAAAGGCAACAAGGTCGTCGTGAAAGCCGAAGGGACCGACACGATTATCTTCAACGCCAAAGCCGGTGAAACCTATACGCTTGCGAACATCGTGGATACCGAAGGCCTGGCGCAGGCCAAGACGCAGCTGACGGAGCTGATCACCGAAGCGCAGGCGGCCTATGACAGCAAAAAGCCCACCGACGAACTCTACGACGCGGCGGCCAACAAAGTGCTGAAAGACGCGATCGACGAAGCCAAAGCCGTATTGAGCAGCAACACGACGGATAAATATGTTCTGATTGATGCTGTTTCCGCGCTGCGGAAAGCGTTGGATGCGTTTGAAGCCGCGTATAACATGAATTTGGACGTATCGTTGAACGACGGTATTTACTCCGGACTGAAACAGGTAACGGTGAAAAACGCCAGCAACATTATCAAAGTCCGGTATACCCTTGACGGCAGCACCCCCACCAAGGATTCCCCCCTGTACAGCGGGCCGATCGTCCTGCCTTACGGACGTACGCAGCTGCATGTCGCGGCTTTCCACAATGATAAGCTGGTAGGCAAGGTTGTCGCGCGCGAATACCTGGTCAACGTCGACGAGAATTTGGCTAAGGGCGCCGCAGCCACCGACGACAGCAATCGCACAATCAGTGGCTATCCAATAAGCCGGATCCTCGATGGCGACCTGTCTTCCCGCTGGGCGACCAACTCCACGGCCACCGCCGATCTGGTAGCCACAATCGATTTGAAAAAGAACGTCACGTTTGACAGCTATCTGCTGAGCGAATTCTGCGAGATCAAGGAAACTACCCGCGTCAATTCGCTTAAGGTGGAGTACTGGACCGGTAGTAAGTGGGCGGAAATTCCGGTAGCGGCGGAAGACCGGTTTATCGCCGATAACGACCCGGATCACAACCCCACCCAATACGCTTATAAAGCCGCCACCTTTGAACCCATCACCACCCAGAAGGTTCGGCTGACCATGAAGGGTGCTAATATCAGCATTTATGAATTCTCCCTTTTCTATAACAACCAGTCTGGCGACAAGACGGAGCTGAACGCACTTGTTACCGCCTGCGGCAAGCTGAACCTGAACCAGTATCAGGATACCGCCGCGTTTGAAGCGGCCTTGGCCGCAGCAAAGACTGTACAGTCCAACGCCAAAGCCACGATCTCCGACGTGAATATCGCCTATCAAAACCTGTTGAACGCCAAAGCGGCTTTGGTTGAAAAACCGGCGGCCGGACGCGGCGACGTCAACGGCGACGGCGAAGTGACAGCGGAAGACGCTCTTCTGGCTCTGCAGGCCGCCACCAAAAAAATCACGCTGGACAGCAAAGCCCAGCAGGCGGCGGATGTGAACGGAAAAGACGGCGTCACGGCGGAAGATGCGCTGATGATACTGCAGGCCGCCACCAAGAAGATTGTCCTGGGCGACGGCCAGTCGACGACGAGCTCGACGTCTTCGTCCAGTCAAACCAAACCGACGGCTCCGCTGCCCACCGCAACCAAGTCTGAGCTGAAAGCGGAAATGGATAAAGAAGTCGATACGGGGCGGTACACCGATGAAACGGTGCGTGCTTACGAGCAGACATTAGAAGCCTGTAACGTGGTATATAACGATCCCTCCATGTCCGGTGAAAACATTTACCGCGCCCTGGTAGCCCTGCAAAACGCCAAGGCCGGGCTGACGGAAAAAACGCAGTCCAACTGGCTGGGCACGTTCTCCAAAATGAGCGGGGATTTCACCGTGCTGAACGCGGGCGGCACTATCCTGTATGCGGACTGGAAACAGATCGACCAGTCGTCTATTGACCTGAGCGGGGATCGCAGCAATCTGCGGCTGCAAATGACGATCCGGCTCAAGTCGACCAACTCATCTGTGGACCCGGCTACTATCTGGAACACGCTGACCATTAAACTGCGTTCAGCGGATAAAGAGAATGTGGCGGGCGATCCAGACTCCGGCAATAGTGAGCACAACTACGGTTGGGATTTCCAGCCCTCGGCGTTTGACGGAACCTCCACGCTGAAAATCTCGATTCCGCTGGATAAAGCCTATACCAATCACAAAGGTGTTATGGATTGGGGCGATGTGCAGAAGCTGATTATCCAGTGCTTCTTAAACGATAAAGCCACTGGCGACAAATATCAGTATTCCATGAATGTCAGCGGTGTGCGCATTGTCGACCTGGCCCCCATTAATGAAACAAAAGCCAAACTGTCACAAGAGGCCAGCCGCGATGTCAATACCGATGGCTACGACGCGGATAAAGTGGCGGCATACAACAAAGCGCTGGCGAAAGCAAAAGAATTGTTGCAAAGCAAGGATGAAATGATTAGCCTGTATGACGTCAATAAAGCCTACAGCGATCTGACCAATGCGTATAACGCTATGGTTGGCAAATAATATTTCTGACAGTAAACCGCATAGTTACGGCCCCGCTCCTTTTACAGGAGCGGG
>URYP01000128.1 GCA_900552115.1 uncultured Oscillospiraceae bacterium
GCGAATCTTTCCCCCCTTTCTTTTCGTTAAGAAAGGGGGCCTGCGCGGCCTGAGCGCATAAAGATTATACTGTTTCGCTTAAGCCTATGTATATTTAAAAGCTGTGTTCATAAATTATTTACACTTTCAAATAATTAACTTTTATATTATAATAATCAACTCTACAGTTAAATAATTAATTCTAGAGTTGATTTATATATAGTGTATAATATTCACATGCATTTCCACTATTGATTTTGTGGTTTTTATTATATATCATGTAAGTAATTTATTTGAAAGGAGAGTATAATTATGGTGTTTAAACAAGTAAGAAAAGACGATTGGGAGCAGGTGCGCCGGCGGATTATGGAGGAGGGAACGGCGTATCCAGAGTGCCTGCAACTGGATATCAACATGTCCTGCAACGGCGCCGACTATATCCTAAAAATTCAGCCGGACAGCCCACGTAAAATCGTGGCCCTGCAAGTGTCGGAAGTGTCCCGTTCAGCCGCGACCGAGCGATCGGATGTCCGCCTGGTTGAAAACGGCTCCCTGCTCTATGCGCTGCTGGAGCTGCTCGTGTACCAAATGGCGCGCTGAAACGCGAATATAATGATGGGGATCGATCGTCGGGCAGGCTCCCCAAAAGCGGGGTTTTTTATACGGCCGCCGTTGTGATAGCTTATCGGTGGTGGAAACTCCGGCTTTCAATTACACAAAAAGAAGATTCTCTGCTTTTTAGGAACGTTCCGTGTGTTATGGAAAACATAAGTATATTGACAATTGGTGCCGGTTAGTGGTATAAACGAAGAGTACCGTAGTTGTTATGTCAGGAGGGATTGCCGTGCCGTTTACCGTAAATATCGCCTTACTGGACATACCGGATGATATCCTTGTCAAGATGGCGACGGTTTCGCTCGATCCCTTTTCAAACCTCGGCCCGCACACCCATTACACGCTGGAAATATCCATTATTCTCTCCGGTAAGGGGGAATACCGGGTGGGCGACCACGTGTATCCGGTGGAGGCGGGCGATATGGTGTTGTTCAACAATACCGAGATGCACGGTATGTGGAACACCAGCCCGGAACCGCTGGTTAATTTGGCGCTGGAATTTGAGCCACGGTTTATCTGGTCAAATCCCACATATTCGTTTGACTTGGCGTTTCTGGCTGTCTTTTTCGACCGCAACCAGAAGTTTAGACATAAACTCGACCGCGACAACCCTGTTTTCCCCTCCATTCAGCGGCAGTTTGAGGATATACGCTCCGAGTTTGAAAAGCAGCTCCCCCATTATGAGGTTATCATCAAAGCTAAGCTGCTGGCGCTGCTGGCCGATTTGCTGCGGTATTATGATATCACCAACACCGCCCCGGTCAGCGGCGGCGCCCTCAGCCACCATGACGGCATGAACCGGGTGCTGAATTATATCTCCGATCATTACAATGAGCCGATTTCATTGCGGATACTGGCCGACCTGGTGCATATGAACGAGTCGTATTTCTGCCGGGTCTTTCGTGCCAGCAACGGCATCAGTCCCAAGGAATACATTGTGAAAATGCGGATTGCCGCCGCCGCGCAGCAGCTAAAGTCCACCTCGCGCGGCGTACTGGAGATCGCGGAATCCTGTGGATTCAACAGCCTGTCCAATTTTTACAGCGCCTTTAAACGGATCACCGGCAAAACGCCGACGCAATACAGGGAAAATCCACTGGATTAAGTAAATATCGTTTCTCCTCGTCCGATAACATGGACGGGGATTTTTTTGTTTTTAACTGAATTTTAAAACCAGAAAAAACAGGAAGAACACCTTTTAAAACAGGAAGACTTCCCCATACCGATATGCTACACTAAAACTAATAGAATCGTTTTGACTCCCGCTATCACGCCTGCCAATGGTTCGCTAAAAGGCAACTTCTTCATTTTTCTATAGAAAGAGAGGATATGTATGAAACGATTTCGTAAAACCCTGAGCCTGGCACTTTGCGCAGCACTGACATTCTCCTGCGTTCCCGCCGCCCTGGCGGAGGATGCGAATAACAACACGGAGGTGGATGTAAATTCTATGACGCCTGCATTTTACACGCCCAACGCCAACAACTGGCTGTATTTCGGCTGGGAAAACCACGACCACAAGTCCCTGTCTACCATGGGCGGCGCCCTGTATTCCGGCGGCGCCAACCCCGGCAAAGGCGTCCGGCGGATGGCTGACACCGGCAAACGTACCCCGCCGGACGACGCCAGCTTTCCCAACACCACCATCTTTGACGAAAAGGCCAAGCCCATCCGCTACACCGTAACGGTGAATAATACCGAATACGCGCCGGATGAAACCACCCCTGACCGCCGGGAAAATACCAAGTGGTATCAGGCCGACGGCTACATGAACAGCCCGGTGTCTGAGTGGGATGCCGGTGACACCGGCATCGCCGTTAAAATTCAGCACGTGGTGAACGAAGTGACCTTTAAGCGAAACAACGCAGATACCAAGGGGTCGGTTACCTTCTCGCAGGTGACGCTGCGCAATACTTCCGCCTCCGCCCAGACAGCGGTGCTCAACGTCAGCGCTCTATCGGATCTGGAAGTGCCGCTGAACGCAGTTCCAGCCAAGGAAAGCCGGGATACCAGCCAGTATTTCTATCCACAAAGCGACGGGGACTATGCCCTGTATCTGGCCGAAATCCCGGCGGGTCAGGAGGTTACATTCGACTTTGCCGCTACAGTGTGGAACAATCCCAGTCCCAGCGCCATGAAAGCCATGGGCTCCTTTGACGAGCAGTATGCCGCCGTCAAGGCGCATTATGACAATATTCTGGGTGATATGGCCCTGCCGGTCAGTTTGCCGGATCAGGAAATGACCAATTCCTATATTAACAGCATGATCGTGATGTGGGAAACCATGGTCAAGGCCACCTGGAACAAGGACGACGGGATGAAAGGGCAGGCGGACTACCAGATTCGCGGTTCGGCGGCTACCCAGGCCAAGGCGCTGAACGGCAACGGTTACATGCACGGGTATGATGTCTATTTCCCCCACGATGTACCCAATATGGTCGAACAGTTTATTCGGGATGGCCGTTTGGAGCTAGCCATGAACATCATGAACAGCCCCAACTATCAGACCCTGTATCTGCCCGAAAACCACGGCGGAAACCTGGATGCCATTCCAAAGTTTATTATCCCCTACGCCACGCTGTGGCAGGTGATGGACGACAAACAGCGGGCCGGCTATTTTACCGACGCTGTCAAGGATAAGATCAAAACAGTGGCCAAAGATATCACCACCTATATGACCGAAGACGGTATTATTCAGAAATCCGAAAGCCTGGACAACATGCCCTACGATTATCTGGTGGTGGATAACTTTACCGCCCTGCACGGTTTTGCCGCTTACCGCTATCTCTGCGAAGCATGGGGCTGGACCGACGAGGCCACCTGGACGACTGGGCAGATGACCACCCTGAACGACGGTCTGAACACCAGCCTGGACGATTTTATGGAACGCAACTCCACCGAGTGGTATATGTGCGCTATGAACGACGATTCCGGCTTCTGGACCCGTCATAAAAACGGCAGCGTCATTTATGACGGCAACTGGATCAGCAGTACCCTGATGATGAGCACCTTCCCGTGGGACGCGGTGCTGCGCGGCTATGATCTGGGCGGCACCTGGGCCGATTATATGGACGCCACCATGGACAACGCCGTCAAGCTGAAAAACCAGCGGGGCGATATTCCCGAAGGAAGCTGGGGCGCCTGGTGGGGCCACGAATACGGCAGCGTCTACAATGTGGGCCAGAGCGTTCCGCTGCTCTACAGCGACAAGTACCGCACCGCTGTTGTTGAAAGCTACGAATGGCTGCTGGATAACCAGACCGCACCCTTCCAGTGGGCGGAAAGCTTTGACCGCGGCCAGAACGCGGACGACTGGACCCGTGCCGCCATCGACTATGAGACATGGGGCCTGGGCTTCCTGCGGCAGGGCCTGCTGGAGGCGACCGCCTCGGTAAAAACCGACGGCACCGTCATTATCGGGCGGGGAATCCCGAACGAGTGGATGGTTTCCGGGACACCGATTGAATGGCAGAATATCTCCATTAACGACGGCCGGAAATTTAACAGCTTGAAACTGTATGCGGCTGATGCCAAAACCGTCAAGCTCGAGCTGGCCGGCGACGATGCCGTGGGCGATATCGTGCTGGACCTGGCGGCGCTGAAAGACAATATCGCGTCGGTTTCGGGCGGTACATTTGATAACGCGGCTGGCACTGTCACGGTTCCCGGCAGCACCAAGCAACTGACCGTTACCCTGAAAAACAATATCGTGACCGATGAAAATATCGAGACTCCCGCGGCCGTCAAAGCCACCGCGGACGGCCGCGATATCGGGGTCACCTGGAACGAAGTAAAGGGCGCGCAGCACTATGTGGTGAAGATCACCGTAGCCGGTGAGGAAGTAGCCGAAGAAACGGTGCCCAGCGCCGAATATCGTGTGAAAAACGCCATCCCGAATGTGACCTATTCCTTTGTGGTGAAGGCGGTGGGCACCTATCAGGAAAGTGCCTATTCCGATCCGGTAACCGCTTCTACCCCCTCCCCCACCGATACCCCCTCCGGCGATGGAAGCATCAACGTAGCGCAGGCCGCGATCGAAAACAATTCCAACCTCAATCTTACAGAAGCCGGCACGCTGGATTGGATCAAGACCGGTTACGGTACGCGCGGGCAAAACGACATAATCGACCGTAAGAATCAGGCGACTGGCTATCTGAACCGCTTCTATTTCCCGGCGGTCAGTAAAAGCGACATCCTGCTGACCGCTGCGGCGGATATCCCCTACACCATCGAGTGGAGCGACGGCACCCTGACCGAACAGCAAGAGCCGGCCAAACTGAACGCGCTGTCCATGGGCGCGAACTTCGGCCAGGCGGCGTTGTCTCATCCCGCCACCGTGTGGATGGTCACCGCTCCCGCCACCGATCCGGACGGCAACACACTAATACTGGATTTCGGCGCGTGGCAGGTGAAAGGACATATCGATATCTTCCTGAGTGACAACAGCGCGGTTCTGCAGACCATCCCCTTTGATGTGGGCAATCCGCTGCAATGCACGCGCTATACCATCGACTATACCATTCCCAAAGGCAGCAGCGCCACCCTGATTGTGGCCGCCACCATTGAGGAAAAGTATCATCAGGCCGGCAATATGCCGCTAATCGCGGCGGCGCTGCAGGGCGATCCAATCGCGCTGGAATCCCTGACCCTGACCGAACCCGCTAAAAAAACGTATATGGTCGGCGATTCGCTGGATCTGACCGGTATGAGCGTTATCGCCAACTACACCCTAGGTGACAGCAAACAGGTCACGAATTACACCGTGGACGGCTTTGATTCCTCAAAAACCGGCAAACAAACGCTGACTGTCAGCTACACCGAAAACGGTGTAACCAAAACCGCCGCCTTCACCGTGACGGTGGAAGCCGCTGTTCTGAAATCCATTTCGGTTACTCCGCCCGCCAAGACCTCCTATG
>URYP01000129.1 GCA_900552115.1 uncultured Oscillospiraceae bacterium
TGAAGCAGGAAAAATGGGGCAAGCCCTTTGTGTTGTGCGAATACTGCCACGCCATGGGCAATGGCCCCGGCGATCTGGAGGATTACGAGCGTATTCTCGACGGGTATCCCGGCGCGCTGGGCGGTTTTGTGTGGGAATGGTGTGACCACGCGATCTTTGCGGGCAAAACCGGCCGCAGCACCCCGAAATACCTGTATGGCGGCGATTCGGGGGAATATCCCCACGACGGCAATTTCTGCATGGATGGATTGGTATACCCCAACCGGACGCCGCATACCGGCCTGCGCGAGCTGAAAAATGTTTATCGCCCCGCCCGCCTGACCTGCGATGATCCGGAAAAAGGCCGTTTCACTCTGCACAATAAGCTGAATTTCCGGGATTTGAAGGACGTTGTTACCCTGCATATGACGGTGACCGCCGACGGCCTACCCCTCAAAGAAGAGGATGTCGCCTGCCCGTCTGTCCCCGCCGGGGAGAGTCGGCCGCTGCATCTCGACTACACGCTGCCGCGGCAGGGATACGTCCATGTAAAGGTGGATTACCGCCTGAAGGGGGATACCCCCTGGGGCCGCGCCGGGGACAGCCTGGGTTTTGATCAAATCGAACTGATGCGCACCCCCGCCCCGCCCGCACCCCGCGCCGGTGTACGCGCGCCCCGGTACTTACAGGACGATCGGGAGATCGTGCTTTGCGGCGAGCGGTTCCGGTATGTTTACAACAAAGACACCGGCGTGTTCGATGACCTCACGTTGGACGGCGTATCTCTGCTTCGCCGCCCGATGGCGTACAATATCTGGCGCGCCCCCACCGACAACGAGCGGCACATTGCCGGGCAGTATTATCACTGCGGCTACGACCGCGCACTGTCGCGCGGCTACGCCACCGAGGTGTATAGCGACGGTGAGCTGGTGCGGATCACTTCCAATGTCGGCGTTTCTGCCGTCGCGCGGCAGCGGTTTCTCGATATCCGGGTGACCTGGACGGTGGACGGCAAGGGTGCGATTGGCTGGGAGATGACGGTGAAGCGCCGCCCGTCGGTGCCGTGGCTGCCCCGGTTTGGCCTGCGGCTGTTCCTGCCGGGAATGATGAAACAGGTCGCCTACACGGGTTACGGCCCCTATGAAAGCTATATCGACAAGCACCGGGCCAGCTGGTATGGCGCCTTTGACACGACGGTGGCCGATCTGCATGAAGACTATGTCCGCCCGCAGGAAAACGGCAGCCATTATGGGTGCACCCGTCTCGAGATTACCGGCAGCGGCATGGCCGTGGAGGTGACGGGGGATTTCTGCTTTAACGCCTCGCCCTATACACAGGAGGAGCTGGCCCACAAGGCGCACAATTATGAACTGCGGCCCTGTGGTGACACGGTGCTCTGCATCGACGCGGCGCAGAGCGGTGTCGGTTCGCACAGCTGCGGGCCGGAGCTGCTGCCCGCCTACCGGCTGGACGCGGAGGAATTTACGTTTGCGGGAACCATGACCCCGCGCTCCTTATGAGAGCGGGAGGAACGGACAGAATTCGGCTGGCTGTTCCGTGCGACCTGGAGGCTGTCGTATCTCTTGCCGGGCAGCTTTGGCCAGGGCATGCGCCGGGGGAGCTACAGGAGGAGCTGGAGCCGCTGCTGTCATCGGATGAAGCGGCGTTCGCGCTGGTGTTTGACGACAATGGTCGGCCGGCCGGGTTCGCCCAGTGCCAGCTTCGCCACGATTATGTGGAAGGCTCCGCCGGCAGCCCTACAGCTTATCTGGAGGGCATTTTTGTACGGGAGGACTGCCGCCGCCGGGGACTCGCGCGGGAGCTGCAAAGGGCCTGTGAGGACTGGGCTCGTGGACATGGATGCACCGAGATGGGCAGCGACTGCTCCCTCGATAACGCGGCCAGCGAGCGGTACCACCTCCATGCCGGTTTTCAAGAGGTCAACCGGATTATTTGTTTTATCAAAGAGATATAAAAGAGGAGCGTACCCGGGCGGTACGCTCCTTTTATATGAATCAGCGCTGGTTATACGGCGCTGCCGTCCGTGCTGCCGTTCGCATCCCGCAGGGTCAGGGTGAGGGAGAGCTGCTGGCCGTCCCGCCAGACCACGACGCTCAGCTTGTCGCCGACGCTGTGATTCTTGAGCGCGTTGTTATAATCGGCCAGCGAGTTTATCTCGGCCCCGTCGATGGAGAGGATGAGGTCGCCCGAGCGGAAACCGTCGGTGTTGGTGGTTACCTTGAGCACATAAATGCCGGTCTGCCGCACGCCGTACTGGTAGGCAGTGGCCTGGTCGGACAGATCAATGGGGGTGAAGCCGGTATCCACGCGGCCGCTGACATAGCCGTTGCTGATCAGGGATTCGATTACGCTTTTGGCGGTATTGATTGGGATGGCGAAGCCAATGCCCTCGATCTCCGTGCCGACCGATTTGGCGTTGACAATGCCGATCAGCTCACCGCTGCTGTTGAACAGGCCGCCGCCCGAGTTGCCGGGATTGATGGCCGCGCTGGTTTGCAGCAGATTCATGGTGGTGCCCTCAGAGGTGGTGATCTCCCGGCTCAGGGCGCTGATGATGCCGCTGGTGACCGAGCCGCCCAGTTCTCCGAGTGGGTTGCCAATGGCCACGGCGGTCTCGCCGACCACCAGCTCATCCGAATCGCCGAACACGGCGGGGGTCAGGCCGGTGGCCTCTATTTTCAGCACCGCGAGGTCGCTTGTGGGATCAGTGCCGACCAGCGTAGCATTATAGCTCTGGCCGTCGCGGGTGCGGACGGTGTAGGTGCTGCCGCCCTCCACCACATGGTTGTTGGTCACAATGTAGCCGTCGGCGGTGATGATGACGCCGCTGCCCGCGCTGCTCGATCCGCCCTGGCCAAAATAGCTGCCGGTGCTTTTCACGTTAATCTCCACCACTGAGTTCGCGGCAGCCTCTGCTACATCGGCGACGGAAAGCTCCCCTTTGCTGCCGTTATTCGATACCGACTGATAGATCACCGGCTTGTCGCCCGAGGAGCTGTCGGTGGTATCTGTGTTATTCAGGCGGTTGGCCAGATAGCCGCCGCCGAAGCCGAAACCAACCGAAAAGACCATGCAGGCCGCCACCGTGCCGGCCAGCACACCCCGGCGATGGCCCTTTTTGGAGGGCTTTGCGGGAGCGGGCGAGGGGGCGGGAGGAATATAGGGCTGTAAGCTGGACGTGACGGTGTAGTAGGAACTGTCATGGGGCGGGGCGGCGGATACCGGCTCCGCCGGGATCGGGGGTTCGCTTGCCGGGGCCGAGGGCGTACCGTTCAAGTTATTGTTTTCGGGCCGGTTGTCACTAGTATAAGGATTATAGGGATCATACATAAGAATTACCTCCATATCGATTATTGAAAGGATCGCCGCTGGTGACTTCCTTTTCGATCTGGCTTTAGTATAGACCCCGATTGTGAACATCGCTTGGATAACTTTGGGGGATTTCTTGAATAGGCTGTGAAAAGATTGTGACCGGACGAGGCCGCTACAAACGAGAACCCGCGGGGGAAACAAGCTGTTTCATCCCGCGGGTTACAAAATTATTATTTTGTCATTAATTCGGTAGTCCCGTGTTCTTTCTCATACTTCTCGATGCAATCACGGATTAAAATGAGGATTTGACTGTTGGCGCTGCGGCCTTCATAATCCGAAACAACGTGCAGCTTGTCCATCCCTATAAGATATGGTTAATCCCGACTGAATAGAAAATCCAGAGGCACATTTAATACGCGGGAAATTGCGTCTACTTCAATATCGGTGACGGCTCTTTCTCCGTTTTCAATACGAGAAATAGACCCTCGACAAACATAAACGGCCATCAGCTCTAATTTAACGGATAAGTCTTTCTGGCTCATATTTGCTTGAAGCCTCGCCTCTTTAATACGTTTGCCTATAATGTTGCTTTGCGATAATTCAGTAATTCTTTTCATTAAACATCACCAGTTTGTCTTGATTTAGGACAAAAATAGTGTATACTGAATAGCAGAGCGATATGTCCTACTAATAGGACAAGGAGGCAATAAAATGAAAATAGCGGTTATTGGCTCACGGGGGCTGACAGTACCGGATTTGGGAAAATATCTGCCGGCGGATACCACCGAAATCGTGTCGGGAGGCGCGAGGGGCGTGGACGCCTGCGCGCGGGAGTATGCCCGCCGCCACGGGCTGAAGCTGACCGAATTTCTGCCAGATTATGCACAGTATGGCCGGCAGGCTCCCTTGCGGCGCAATTTGCAGATCATTGATTACGCCGATCAGGTGCTGGCTTTTTGGGACGGCCAGTCTCATGGCACCGCCTATGTCATCCGCCAATGTCGCCGGCAGGGCATGCCTATCCGTGTATTCTTATGGCAAGAATAGGAACGTATGTTCTTGACAAGTTAAAATAAATAAGTTACAATAATTAAGAAGGGGGTAGTACATGGGACTAATAGAAGAAATATTCAAGGCATCAATGAATGGACAAGGTTTTTTACCTGTGGTGACAAAAAGTACGCGTTTCAAAAATTGGGTAACGGTTTTAGATTTCCATACATGTTTTAATTGTCGTGAGAAGCATGGCTTTATTTTTTTTATTTACGAAAAACTAGAACAAAATCCACCTTTACATCCAAATTGTCGATGCAGCGTCCAACCATTGGAAGCAATTGAGGCTGGAACGGCGACTGTTGATGGAACATCAGGTGCGGACTGGCATATTAAAAACGTGAATAAATTACCAGATAATTATATAACTAAAGAAGAGTTAAAGAGTTTTCACTGGAAGAGAGGGAAAGCACCTTCAAACTATGCGCCTGGAAAAATCGTTGGCGGAAATATATATAAAAACGATGATCTTCATTTGCCTCATGAAATGAAACGTATTTGGTATGAAGCCGATATAAACTATGTACAGGGAAAAAGAAATTCTCAAAGGCTTGTATATTCAGACGACGGGTTGATTTTTGTAACATATAACCATTATCAAACATTTTATGAAATTAATTAATTGGAGCATGCTTATGGAAAAACGGGATTATATAGTTTTGGATCTGGCCGGGTGCGGGTATCTGGGCGACCTGCACGGGCGATTAAAAAAAGCCTTTGATTTACCGGATTATTACGGCGAAAATTGGAGCGCTCTGTGGGATTGCCTAAGTGAGCCGTTCGACCCTACGACCGTAGTTGTTCGGGGATTGGAAACCGTATCGTTGGAGAAATCAGCTGTGGACAAGCTACTGGAGATTTTGCGGCGGAATGTGGAATGGCAGGATGATTTTAAATTGGTCATCGAGTAGACTCCGCTGCCTGGGCGCAAAAGGAAAAAAGGCTGTCTACATGGTTATCACAAGAGTAGGGGAAACCTAATCAAAAGGGTTCTCCCTTGGCGATACAGGCAGACGGTGGTGCTGTCAATGAACCAAATTCCATAAAAAGGCCGGCGGGATGTCCTCATCCC
>URYP01000130.1 GCA_900552115.1 uncultured Oscillospiraceae bacterium
GATACCCGAACAGCCGGATTCGACAACGTTCAAATCTGTGTCGAAGGTCAGGCATGCACTTTTTTAAGTATTTTTTGACTATCACAAAAAGCATCGGGGCAAATGTATTGCCCCGATGCTTTATTAATGTTAATTAAATTTTTTACGTGGCACATAACTGGTGTGCAGGATGTGGTGGGCTTTTTCACCGCCGAAACCATCGGTGAGATAATCCGCGTAAAGCTGATGAATAGCCGGCGACTGGTGCGATTTGCGCAAGGCCATGCCTTTGTCCTGATCGTAAAGAGCCTTAGCACGCAGAGCCTTGAGATCCACCGTGTTGCGCACGGATGCGGGCTGAATCGGCTGGCCGCCGCCGTTGACGCAGCCACCCGGGCAGCACATGATCTCGACAAAATGCCAGGGCGCTGTGCCGTCCTTGATCTGGCTCATCACATAGTTGGCGCTGGCGATGCCGCTGGCTACCGCCACCTTGACTTCCAGGCCGCCGATCGTGTAGGTCGCTTCCTTCAGGCCGGCCGTGCCGCGCACTTCCTTAAAGTCGACCGCTTTGTTGTCCTCGCCGGTAAGCCAGTCGTTGGCGGTACGCAGCGCGGCTTCCATCACACCGCCGGTAGCGCCGAAAATGACGGCTGCGCCGGTATCTTCGCCCAGCGGGCTGTCAAACTCTTCGTCCGGCAGGCTGGTGAAGGAAATGCCCGCCCGCTCGATCATCCGAGCCAGTTCACGGGTGGTCAGCGCGTAGTCAACGTCTGCCACCCCCGCCGCGGCTTGATCGTCGCGGCCGGTCTCGAATTTTTTCGCGGTGCAGGGCATGACGCTGACCACAACGATATCCGCGGGGTCAATGCCCATTTTTTCTGCATAATAGGTCTTGATGATCGCGCCGGTCATCTGCTGCGGGGATTTACAGGAAGACAGATGATCCAGCTGATCCGGATAGTAATACTCGGCAAACTTCACCCAGCCGGGGGAGCAGGAGGTAATCATCGGCAGGACGCCGCCGTTTTTCACACGCCCCACGAATTCGTTGGCCTCTTCCACAATGGTGAGATCGGCGCCGAAATCGGTATCAAACACTTTGTCGAAGCCCAGCCGGCGCAGAGCGGCGACCATTTTGCCTTCGACATTGGTGCCCACCGGCATGCCGAAGCACTCGCCCAGCGTGGCGCGGACCGAGGGAGCGGGCTGAACCACCACATGTTTGTTCGGGTCGGCCAACGCTTCCCATACCGGAGAGGTTTCGTCTTTTTCGGTCAGGGCGCCGGTCGGACAGACCACGATACACTGACCGCAGGATACGCAGGGCACGTCCACCAGCTGTTTTTCAAACGGGGTGCCGATGTGGGTGTCGATACCGCGGTCGTTGGCGCCGATGACCGACACATACTGCTGGCGGCAGGCGGCCACACAGCGGCGACAGAGAATACATTTATTGTTGTCCCGCACCAGATGCGCGGTCGAGGTGTCCAACTCATACTGAGGCCGGAAGCCGTCGTAGCGGCCATTATCTTCCACGCCGTAATCGCGGCAGAGCTTCTGCAATTCGCAGTCGCCCGAACGCACGCAGGACAGACATTTTTTCTCATGGGTGGAGAGAATCAGCTCCAGCGTAGTCCGGCGGGCTTTCTGAACCCGGTCGGTGTTGGTGCGGATCTCCATGCCCTCGGCGACCGGGTAGACACAGGCGGTCACCAGTCCGCGGGCGCCGGTAGCCTCTACCATGCAGATGCGGCAGGCGCCGATTTCATTGATTTCTTTTAAATAGCAGAGGGTGGGAATTTCCACCCCGGCATAGCGGGCGGCCTCCAGAATGGTGGAACCTTTGGGCACGCTGACGGCAATGCCGTTGACTGTTACGTTTACCATATCCATTGCAGCGCACTCCTTTCTTATTTCTTCACAATTGCATCAAAACGGCATTTTTCAAAGCAGGCGCCGCATTTGATACAGGCCGACACATCAATGACGTGGGCTTCTTTGACCCGTCCTTCGATCGCACCTACCGGGCAGACACGGGCGCAGGCGGTGCAGCCCTTGCACTTATCGGGATCAATCTCATAATGCACCAGCGATTTGCAGACGCCGGCCGGGCAGGTTTTGTCTTTGACGTGGGCAATATACTCGTCCCGGAAGAAATGGAGTGTCGACAGCACGGGGTTGGGCGCAGTCTGGCCCAGTCCGCAGAGGGAATTTTCCTTGATGTAATAGCACAGGTTCTCCAGCTCGTCGATATCCTCCATGGTGCCGGTGCCCTTGGTGATTTTATCCAGCTTTTCAAGGAGCCGTTTGGTACCAACGCGGCAGGGGGTGCATTTGCCGCAGGATTCGTCCACGGTGAATTCTAGGAAGAACTTGGCGATATCCACCATACAGGTGTCTTCGTCCATAACGATCAGACCACCGGAGCCCATCATGCAGCCGATGGAGATCAGGTTGTCGTAATCAATGGGGGTGTCGATCAGGCTGGCCGGAATACAGCCGCCGGAGGGGCCGCCCGTCTGGGCCGCTTTAAATTTCTTACCATTCGGGATACCGCCGCCAATTTCTTCGACGATCTCCCGCAGGGTGGTGCCCATCGGGATTTCCACCAGGCCGGTATGTTTGATTTTGCCGCCGAGCGCGAACACTTTGGTGCCCTTGGATTTTTCGGTGCCCATGGAGGAGAACCAGTCTGCGCCCTTCAAAATGATCTGGGGAATGTTAGCAAAGGTTTCGACGTTATTCTCTACCGTTGGGCAACCGAACAGGCCCTTGACCGCCGGATAGGGGGGACGGGGACGGGGTTCACCGCGATTGCCTTCGATGGAGGTCATCAGCGCGGTTTCCTCACCGCAGACGAACGCGCCGGCACCCAGCCGGATTTCCATATCGAATTCAAAGCCGGTTCCCAGGATATCTTTGCCCAGCAGGCCTTCTTCGCGGGCCGCGTCGATGGCAATCTGCAGGCGGCGCACCGCAATGGGATACTCCGCGCGGACATAGACGAAGCCTTTCGTAGCGCCGATCGCATAACCGGCGATAGCCATGGCCTCGATCAGGCAGTGCGGGTCGCCCTCCAGCACCGAGCGGTCCATAAACGCGCCGGGATCGCCCTCGTCGGCGTTGCAGACCACATATTTCTGCGGCGCTTTGTTGGGGGCGGTCAGCGCCCATTTGCGGCCGGTGGGAAACCCGCCGCCGCCACGCCCGCGCAGACCGGAATCGGTGACGATCTGGATGACCTGCTCCGGCGTATACTCGGTGAGGCATTTCCCCAGCGCCTGGTAACCGTCGCAGGCAATATATTCCTCAAGAGATTCCGGGTTGATGACACCGCAGTTGCGCAGCGCCACCCGGACCTGTTTTTTATAAAAATCGGTTTCGTTTAGAGCCTTAATATCCTCTTTGTCCACCGTCTCATCATAGAGCAAACGGGTGACGATGCGGCCCTTGAGCAGATGCTCGGACACGATTTCGGGCACGTCGTCCACCTCTACCCGGGAATAGAAGCAGCCTTCCGGGTAGACAATCATGATCGGGCCGAGCGCGCACAAGCCGAAGCAGCCGGTACGCACAACCTTGACCTCGTCGGTCAGGCCCTGCTTGCCAATTTCCTGTTCCAGGACCTCAATAATTTTCTGGCTGTTTGAGGAGGTACATCCGGTACCGCCGCAGACCAATACGTGAGATCGATACATCCCATTAAACCTCCCTGTTTACTTCAGTAAATGGCCGATGGTCAGGTCGGCCACCGGATTGCCGTTCACCAGATGATCGGTGACGATGGTAGCCACTTTGTCGGGGCTGACTTTTCCGTAGGTGACCTTTTCCTTGCCGGGGACCAGAACCTCTACAATCGGCTCAAACTGGCACATGCCGATGCAGCCGGTCTGGGTAACCACCACATTGTCGAGATGCCGTTTGGTGATCTCTTCCACAAAGGCATTCAGGACCGGGCGGGCGCCGGCGGCGATGCCGCAGGTAGCCATGCCGACCACCACGCGGATCCCTTCCTGCTGGCCGTTTCGCAGCGACATGGTTTCACGCGCTTTGTCCCGGATAGCCTGCAATTCCGCTAAAGATTTCATAGTTTTACCTCCTGTATAAACATAGAGTGTTCACGCCTGGCTGTTAAGCGGCGCCAGGCCCTCCGCCAAATAGTCGCTGATCCAGCCGGCCACTTCCGGCTCATTCAGGGGAACCTCCCCGAGTATCTCCCGCAATGCGCGGGTATCGAGTTCGAACACCGCACCATCCACCGTGTGCCGATAGATAAAATCGAGCTGCGGATTGAGGCGGATCAGGGTAACCATGGTATCCGCGATGTCCCCCAGCGGCATCCGGTCGATGTGCGACAGGGCAAATACGGCACTCACCGTGGTGCCCGCGCCGGGCGTGGAATCGATGGCCAAACCACCGCCCGCCATCTCGGCGGCCATGCGGAACAGGGGAATTCCCATACCGACCTTGCGGGTGGTACGGGTGGTATAAAACGGATCCATTACCCGTCCGACCTGCTCGGCCGTCATCCCCTTGCCGTTATCCTCCACCGCGAGCGTCAGCCGGTCGGCCGCGGAGTCTTCCTCCACCCGTACCGTAACGAGCGTCGCACCGGCAGCAATCGAATTCTGTGCGATATCCAGAATATTCAGCGACAGTTCCCTCATGGCTTACTGATATTTTTTGAGAATGCCGGGAACGTCATCCACTGTCAGACGGCCATACACTTCGTCGTTGACAGTCAGTACCGGCGCCAGTCCGCACGCGCCGATGCACCGGCAGGCGGTCAGGGAGAACTTACCGTCGGCGGAACACTCGTCCGCGCCAATCCCCAGCAGTTCGCTGAGTTTGTTAAAGATATCGCCGGAGCCTTTGACATAGCAAGCGGTGCCCAGGCAGACGGAAATGTCGTACTGCCCTTTGGGAGACAGCGCGAACTGCGCATAGAACGTCGCAACGCCATACACCTTTTCCAGTGGGACGCCCATCCCGTCGGCGATCATTTGCTGCACTTCCAACGGCAGGTAGCCGTAGATGTCCTGTGCTTGCTGCATCACGCCCATCAGCCGGCTGGGATCGGCTTTGTTAGCGGCAATGATCTCTTGCAGCTTCTGCTCCTGCTCCGCCGTTCCCTTAAAGGGAAGAGTGCTAATTTTTTTCTGCATAAAGCCCGTTTCCTCCTTGTAAAAAACGCAGCGGCCGCAAACCGGAAATGGGCGCAAACGTCCCACCGGTGCGACATGTCATCAGCTTCTAATTATAACAGCTCATTCGTGAAAAATCTACAGGAAAATGAAATTATCGGCAAGATTTTTTTGGCAGTCAGGATAATGGGAAATTGTACCTGGCGGCCTTGTTTCCGGACATACCACAGCCTTCTATATAATAATGCTTGTCCATCATCATTTATGAAAAAAGAAGCGGG
>URYP01000131.1 GCA_900552115.1 uncultured Oscillospiraceae bacterium
GATTCATTAATGCTTACGCTTTTGGGAGTATCAGAGCTACAATAAGAATATTGGAATCCTTAGAACTGACTAAAGATAAGAAAATTTTTATAAGCCATTCATCTAAGGATAAAGATATTGTTGAAAAATTTACAGATAATATCTTGCAACTTGGTATAGGAATAAGGAACGAAGATATTTTCTGCACTTCTATTGAAGAAATGGGAGTTAAAAATGGTAAAGATATTCGCAAACATATACAAACGAATATTCGAAATGCAGACTATGCTTTTTTACTAATTTCAAAAAATTATAAAGCAAGTGAGATTTGTATAAATGAAATGGGAGCAGTATGGGCTTATGATAGCAACGTCCGTTTCTATATCTTACCTGATGTGGATTTTGATGCAATAGGTTGGTTATGCAACGCTCGAAAGGCAGATAAGATTAATTCGTCTATAGTATTAGATGCATTGCATAAATAAAAACAGTATATTTTAATAGATGGATAGTTTCGTTTGATAAATGAATACAGGAGGAAAGAATTATGAAGCGTTTGCGCAAAGTCCTGGCGGCGGGCATGAGTCTGCTTTTAATACTGCCGGCCCTGTTGGTTCCCCTGCAGGCGGCAGCAGAGGAACAGCCCAAACTGGTAACATCCTTTATATATAAAGACGAGGCCAGGCAAGAGGAGGCCGGTGTGCAGACCGCTCATAATGCCGGACCGCATGTCAACTGTCCTTTGCTTTACAACGACCAATCCGTTGATCTGACCAAGTATGACGCGGATTCGTTGTACTTACAGATGGATGTGCTGCTGGACAAAAAGGACAGCACCATCAATATGGTGTTTATGCAGCCGCACAGTGCGTCCAATATCAATCCGGACCATACGGGCGACGGCTTGCGCAACTGCCGGGCCACGGCCGCGGAAATCGAGGCGGCGGCGCAGGCGGGCGGCTGGTACACCCTCAGCGTTCCCCTGACCTCCATCGCCAATGATGACGGCATCGATCTGACGGATATCGTATCGATGTGTTTTTACATCAACACCGAAGGTCTGATCGACGTACAAGCTAAGAATTTTCGGATCGTCCATATGACGGCGGAAGACATTCGCGCCGCGCTGGACGCGGAGATAAAAGCTCCGCTGCCCGAAGGCGAAGATGGATACGTGTCCCTGACCGCTTACAATGCCGCGATCGCTTCGGCAACCGCCCTGTTGGAAAACGCACAGACCGCTCCCGCAGATTTGTTGACGGCCTGGAATGTACTGATAACCGTTAAAGACCAACTGGTGCCGATCCCAACCGGCGTAAACAAAGACGCTTTAAAAACGGCGATGGAGGAGCCGACGCCGGACGGCCCTTACAGCCGTGACGCGGTGAAAGCCTATGAAGCCGCCAAAGCGGCTGGCCAAATTGTATACGACAATCTCATGGCTACCCAGGACGAGGTGGACGCCGCGCTGAAGGCGATTACCGACGCCAAGGCTGCTCTGTACGACATTACCTATCTGGTCGCGGAGTTCCCGGCGGTTGATGGCTCCGATGGAGACGGCGTGTTCACCTGGTCGATCGGCGGAGCCACCAATTTCGGCGTTTCCACCCTGGCCGAACCGGTCGACCTTTCGGCTCACGATCCCGCAAAGCTGCGTTTCCGGGTGGATATGCGGCTGACGGCGGGCGACGCCTCTTCCATCAGCCAGCTTACGCTGCAGCCCAAAGATATCGACAACAACATGCAGAACAAGTGGGACACTTCACCGAAAGACGTGCTGGGCGATGGCGAGTGGCATACGTTTGAACGGGATTTCAGCTTAAACTTCATCTATGAAAACTGGTATAAAGTCGACAAAGCCACAATGCACCTGCAAACGAACGCCCCAGTGACACTGGAAGTCAGAAATTTCCGGATTGTGGACATTACACTGGACGATGAGAAAGCCAAATTGTCCGAATTGATGAAAATCTCCGTCGGCGACGCGTCGATTTATCCCGAAGCGGTGTGGCAGGCTTATCAGGACGCGCTGGGCGCCGCCCGGGGAGCCGTCGACGAGGCAACCACCAACGAAGCGGTATGGCAGGCCTACGATGCCTTGCAGGCGGCCATTGACGCATTGGGCAGCCGCGGCATCCTCATGGAAGCGATTAACGAAACGCTGCCGGAGGGCAAAACCTATTCGGCGGCTTCCCTGGCGGCCTATGAGGCCGCCAAAGAGGCGGGCCGCGCAATTTTAAAAGACGAAACCGCCTCCAACGAACAGTTGGACGAGGCGCTGCAGGCCATAAAAGACGCCAGGGCCGCACTGGTAGAAACCACCTTTCTGGCCGCGCAGTTCCCCATGGCGGATCAGTCGGAAACGGACTATCAGGGTCATGGCACCTATACGGTTGCGGACGGCGTTTACCGGTATGAAGGGAAAGCGGTCAACATAGACAGCGCCAAAGGGTTCTCTCCCACTCCTGTGGATTTGGCCCAGCACGACCGTACCAAGCTGTACATGCAGTTTGACATCCTGTTTGAGGAAGGCTCGGCGGATTCGTTCACCCGCTTTTTCATCCGTCCGACGCTGGCGAACGGCAGCGTGCCGGCCAACGGCAACCATGACGCCACCGAAGCGGTCAACGCTGTGTCTGGAAAACAAGGCGTCTGGCACACCATCACCACTCCGCTGTCGACCGCTGTCGCGCTGTCGGATATTGCGGGAATGTCGTTTTATATGCTGGGAGCCGATCTGGAAGCCATCTACAAACTTCAGGTCAAAAACTTCCGGCTGGTGGATTTGTCCGACGAGCCGGTCCTGAACACCCTGTTTGCGGATGGGATGATGTTCCAGCAAAACAAACCCATTACCGTGTTTGGACAGGGCGGCGCCGGCAAGACCGTTACGGTGTCGCTGTATAAAGATTCTGCCGAGGCCCCGGTCGCCACGCAGGCGGTCACCGTCGGCGCGGACGGCCGCTGGTCGGTCGACCTGCTGAAAGATACCGGCCTTAAAGGCGGTTATGACTCCTATACCCTGACCGTGCAGGGCGCAGCCATCACCCATACCTACCGCAATATCCTTATCGGTGAGGTATGGGTGGCAGGCGGCCAGTCCAATATGGAATACAACATCCAAAACGATGTAAACAACACTAAAATCCTTGAGCAGACCGATGAATTTATCCGTATCTTTTACGAGCCGTCTCTGGTATACGGCAACGAAGCCGACCAGCCCCTCACGCCGGACTTCAGCGTAAAGAACGCCGTATGGGCCGATGGAACCAATATCGACCGGCTCAAGTCCGCCTCCTCCGTGGCGTACAATTTCGCCCTGGAGCTTCGTAAAAAGCTGGATGTACCGATCGGGTTCTTAAACACCTCCCTCGGCGGCACCTATATAGAGGCGTGGATCTCCCGCGAGGGGATCGAAAGCGATGAAGAAGTAAAGACCTATTTGCAGGAACACAACCGGTATTATGACGGCAGCAATTGGCCCCAGACGTTTAACCGCATGTCGGCCCTATACAACCAGAAAATCGGCGCGCTGAGAGGCTACCGCGTGGCCGGCACGATCTGGTACCAGGGCGAAACCAATCTGCAAAGCGGCGATATCGGCGTGTATACCAACATGCTTGGCCTGCTGCAAAAGGACTGGGGCCGTGTGTTCGGGTTTGAGGATACGGAGATGCCCCTGATCTTCGCCCATATCGCGCCGCACACCTATAATCCCGTGCAGGGCAGCAGCCAGGCGACGGTGATGGCTTATTTCTGGGAGGCCATGGCCGACGCGTGGGCCAACAGCCCGCAGACTATGGCGCAGGTGCCGCTTTACGACCTGCCCCTAACCCATTATTATACGAGCCTGACCGATGAGGTAAAGAGCAACGGCCCCATCCATCCCGCGGATAAAACCCCGGTGGGCCAGCGGATGGCCGCGGCCGCAATGAATCTGGTATACGGCGGAACAGAAGCCGCGTCCGCCCCGGTTTACAAGAGCATGACCGCGGCGGACGGCAAAATCCGCCTTACCTTCGATCAAGTGGGCAGCGGGCTTAGCATCAAGGACAACGCCGCCACCCTGCACGGCTTTGCCATCGCCGGCGCGGACGGCGTATACGTTGACGCCCAAGCCAAGATTGTTTCCAAGGATACCGTAGAGGTATGGAACGACCGCGTGAAGGACCCGAAACAGGTTACCTATGCGTTCAGTTCTTTCAATATGGCGGCTAACCTGCAAAACGCCGCCGGCATTGCGGCGGCCCCCTTCCGCACCAGCCGTTCCACCGTTGACAGCCAGCTCTACCTGCCCAAGGATTGGCAATATGCCGACGGTGAGACATGGGTGGCTACCGGCCATTCCGACACCACCAAAATGGAAAGCCTTTGGCAGTCGGAGAAAGCCGCGCTGAGTTATGATACCGCCGTGAAAGCGGAGGGTTCCGCTTCGCTGAAAGCGGTTTACAGCGCCGGCGCTATCGGCATCGGCCCGGTATACGGTAAAAACAGCGTCATCAACCAGTTGGACGGGTTCTCTTATCTGACCGTCCATGTTAAAAACCCGGACGACCGTATAAAAACCATGAAGCTCCAGTTCACCTTCGGCGCCAGCGTCTACACGGCGGCGTTGGCGGATCAGGAGGGAACGGCAGGATGGGCCACCCAGGCAACACTGGAGGCAAACAGCGACTTTACAGCCTACGCCTTCTGCATCCGGCAGCTTATAAATCCTCGCGGCGAACTGGTGACCAATGAAGCAACCGTGCGCAACATCCTGAAAAACGCTTCTAAAATGGAGTGGGTCGTCACCGACCGCGCCGATGGCCGCCTCTATTTTGACGACGTACGCTTTGGCATGGAAGCATTAGCAGTCGATCCACCGCAGCCGTCTGTGAACAAAACCGCCTTGCAGGCCACGGTGGACGACGCGAAAACGGTGGATACCGGCTACTTTACGGCGGACACCGTGAAACCGTTTGAAGAATCGCTGGCGCAAGCCGAGGCCATCCTCGCCAGAGATGATGCGACGCAGGAGGAAGTAAACAACGTCTCCACCGCGCTGGCGCAAGCCAAAGACGCTCTGAAACCCGCTTACTTTGCGGGCGATATCAATGGCGACGGTGAAGTGACGGCGGCGGACGCGTTAATGGCATTGCAGGCGGCGACCAGTAAGATCACCTTGAGCGATAAGGAAACCGCAGCGGCCAATGTCGACCAGAAAAACAGCGTCACCGCAGCCGACGCCCTGCTGATCCTCCAGTTTGCCACTAAAAAGATTTCTTCTTTTTAGTTTTCTTCTTTCTTTCAGAAAAGGCCGCCCGGCACCACGGAGATGGAGGTGGCGCCCAGCCCTATCA
>URYP01000132.1 GCA_900552115.1 uncultured Oscillospiraceae bacterium
GCTAATCAGTTGCTCAATTCTGCTCATGGTTCTTTCTCCTTATTCCTTTTTATCTATGTTCTGCGTGCCGTACTTCTTCCGCACTTCCTCCGCCACCAGCGGATGCAGGAAGGAAGAAATATCCCCGCCGTACCGGGCGACCTCCTTGACGGTGCTGGAACTCAAATAGGAATACTTGAGGTTGGTGGTAAGGAACATGGTATCGACCTCGGGGGCGATGACCCGGTTCATCTGCGCCATCTGGAGCTCGTACTCGAAGTCGGTGATGGCCCTGAGGCCTCTGACGACCACGCTGGCCTCATTGGCCCTGACGAAATCCACCAGCAGTCCGTTAAAGGACATGATCTCCACGTTGTCTAATCCTTCTGTCACTTTCCTTAACATATTAACACGTTCTTCCGTAGAAAACAACGGCGATTTGGAACTATTTTGCAAAACTCCGACGATCAGACGGTCGAAAATCTTGGAAGACCTCTCGATGATATCGAAATGTCCCAGCGTCACGGGGTCAAAGCTCCCCGGGTAAATACCTGTTCTCATGACAGTTCTCCTTTGGACACGAATACGTGTTTATTTGTCTTATATGTTTTTTCTCTCAAAAGCTCAAATCCCAGGGATCCGAGGTAGGAAAAATCTGTATCGAGGGACGCCTCCGCGATGATGAGCGTGTCCTCGTCCGCCAGGCAGGAATCCGAAAGATACGTGAGCACCCGCCGCTCCAGCTCCCGGTCGTAGGGAGGATCCATAAAAATAATGTCGAAGGCCTCTCCGCCTGCCTCCAGCCGCTTAAGCGCAGCCTCCACGTCGCAGGCCATGACCTGCGCCCTGTCCTCCAGACGGGTGGTCCTTAAATTCTCGCGGATACACGCCACGGCGGCCGCCTGGTTCTCCACCAGCACCGCCTCCCTCGCGCCGCGGCTCAAAGCCTCGATGGCGATGGCGCCGCTGCCGCTGAACAGATCCAGAAACCGCCTGCCGGGGATCTGGTTCTGAAGCATATTAAAAAGGGTTTCCTTGATCCGGTCGGTGGTTGGCCTGGTGGCCATGCCCTCCACGGTCTTTAACGCCAGGCGTCTGGCGCTTCCGGCGATCACTCGCATAACAATCATCCCCCGGATTTTATTTCAGCTTTTCTATTATAGTATGTATCGCCAAGATATACAAGCAATATTTCGCGAAAAATATCGAAAAACGACCGGTGTCAGCGCGCGATTTAAGGAATTATTTCCCCTGCGTCCTGACACCGGCCGTCTTAATTTAAGATTCAGTTTTCATCGGCTTTACTTGCCGGCCATCTGTCTCTCCTGGGCCTCGATCATCTTCTTAACCATATAGCCGCCGACAGAACCGTTCTGAGCGGAGGTTAAGTTTCCGTTGTAGCCGTTGCTTAACGGCACGCCAAGCTCGTTGGCAACTTCCATTTTGAAACGGTTCAGGCCCTCGCGGGCTTCCGGAACAACAGTCTTGTTCATTTGTACTACACTCCTTACTTCATTTTAAACTTTCGTTTGCGGCGTTTGCAATAGTATTGTATGCCGTAGGGAAACGAATATAATTGCAAAATTTTGACAAATGACTGTTAA
This sequence comes from uncultured Oscillospiraceae bacterium, assembly GCA_900552115.1. Taxonomy (GTDB): domain Bacteria; phylum Bacillota; class Clostridia; order Oscillospirales; family Acutalibacteraceae; genus UMGS1474. The sequence continues at coordinate 1,584 of URYP01000132.1, forward strand.
AAATACCCTGTCGTCCTAACTAAAAAGAGATAATTACAAAGCTGTCATTTGTCGAAATATATATTGAAATGGTTTTGGGGTTATGCTACTATTAAACAACAGTAATGATAAACAGAGGGATAGAAAAAATGGTATTTTCCAGCTTGTTATTTTTATATTTATTTTTTCCACTTTGCCTGTTGGTGTACAAGCTGGCGGGGACGCTCAGCCATAAAAATACGGTTCTTATTATCTTCTCTCTTATATTCTATTCCTGGGCAGGGCCTAAATACCTGATTCTGCTGCTGGGCATGGTGTTCATCAACTGGGTGGCCGGTCTGCTGATGGCGGACGGTGAACACCATGCTGCCCGTCGAAAGCTTGGCCTTTGGGTGGCGCTGATCGGCAGCCTGGGATTATTGGTCTATTTTAAATATACGAGCTTTTTCCTGGGTTCCCTCCATGACGCCACGGGTTTCCCAGAGATAGTTCCCAACATCGTTCTTCCAATCGGTATTTCATTCTATACATTCCAGCTTTTGTCCTATAGCATTGACGTTTATCGCGGGGATGTAAAGGCGCAAAAATCCTATAAGATCCTGCTGCTATACGCGAGCCTTTTCCATCAGTGCATCGCTGGCCCTATCGTGCGTTATCAGGATGTGGAACAGCAAATTATCGGCCGCCGGGTTTTGCTGCGGGATACCGCAGAGGGCATCACCCGCTTTACGGTGGGGCTCGCCAAAAAAACGCTTCTGGCCAACACCTGTGCTTCCATCATCGTCAAGCTGATGCCGGAGGGCGCGGATATTCGCTCATTGCCGGCCGTCAGCCTGTGGATGGGGATGCTGCTGTTCATGTTGCAGATTTATCTCGATTTTTCCGCGTATTCGGATATGGCGATCGGCATGGGTAAAATGGTGGGTTTCCATTACCGCGAAAATTTCGATTATCCCTACATGTCGAAATCGGTTTCCGAGTTCTGGCGGCGGTGGCATATATCTCTGGGGTCTTTTTTCCGGGACTATGTCTATATTCCGCTCGGAGGCAACCGCAAGGGGAGCGGGCGCACCGTGCTCAACCTTTTGATCGTATGGGGATTGACCGGCCTGTGGCATGGCGCGAGCTGGAATTATGTGCTGTGGGGTCTGTATTTCTTTGTGTTCATTGCTATGGAAAAGCTGTTCCTGCGCGGCCCGCTCGAACGGGCGCCGAGAATCCTGTCCCATTTATATCTGCTGGCTGTGGTATTTTTCGGCTGGATCCTGTTCAAATTTGAAAACCTGGCCGATGGCTGGCTGGTGTTCAAAGGCTTGTTCGGTCTCAACGGCAATGGATTTATGTCGGGCGAAGCACGCATTGTCCTGCTCAATTACGTCTTCTTTATTCTTCTGGCAATCGTTGCCGTGACGCCGCTTTGCAAAAGCATTATGGCGCGATTCGACCGTTCAGCGGAGAATACCGGAGGACTGGCCCTTGTACGCGTCAATGGGGTGGTGCGTATCGTCCTGCCCATTGTGTTGATGCTTCTGTCCACTATGGCTCTCATCGGCAACAGCTATAATCCATTCCTGTATTTCCAGTTCTAATTTTTAAGAAATGAGGTGCGGCTATGACACCGGAAAATCCGGATAATGGGTATAAACAGCGCAGAACCATGCGGAAATACCGTAATGTCAAAGTGCTGGTTTTCTTTTTCGTCTTATATGTATTGGCCATCATCGCCATGATGATCCCGCTGCGGCCCACCCGGTCGGAAACGGAAAAGCGTGAACTCACCCGGTTTCCTTCGTTTAGCTTTGCCTCCTTATGGGATGGATCGTATTTCAGCGGGATCGACCAATGGTTTTCAGATACGTTTCCCTTCCGGGAAACGCTGATTTCCTGGAACACCAGTTTGTGGGGCCTCAGCGGCATCCATACCAATACGATTGTCGGTGAGGTGAAACCAGGAGACGATATCCCGCCCATTGACGACACGAACAAGCCCGCGACCGGTACCACCGGCTCCACTACCACGACTAGCAGTACCACCCGCACCACAACGACGAAAAAACCGGATGACGAAAAACACGGAGACGCTCAGACCATGGGCCCGATTCTGAGAGTGGACAACGCGGGGTATGAATATTATACGTTTAGCCTGGAACAATCTGAACGTTACAGCCAGCTTCTCAGCAAGGTAGGGGATAAGCTGGCCGGAAAAGCCACGGTTTACGATATCATTGTCCCCAACAGTATGGGAGTAATGCTGTCGGATGCCTACAAGCAAAAGCAGGGCATCACTACCAGCGACCAGGGGAAAGCCATCGCGTATATGATGAGCAAAATGAACGACCACGTAAAAAGCGTGCCGATATTTGACACCCTGCGGCAGCACACCAAAGACTATATTTATTTCCGAACCGACCATCATTGGACGGCGACGGGTGCCTATTATGCGTATGAACAGTTTGCTGGTGTGAAGGGCTTTAAGCCGACACCGCTCAAAGAGTATAAAACAGATCGTTATGAAGGTTTTCTCGGTACTTTTTATGCCGACAGCGGTATGTCCTCGGCCTTGGGGAAAACGCCGGATACGGTGGTTACCTATACGCCCAAATCTACCAACGATATCCACATCCTGGATCGCAACGGAAAAGAATTCGACTGGGATATTGTGATGGACGTATCCAATTATGGAGCATCCGGCATGTACAATGCCTTTATCGGCGGCGACAATCCGTATTCGGTTATAAAAAACCCGACGCTGAAAGACGGATCTTCCTGTGTGGTTATCAAAGAATCGTATGGCAATGCCTTTGTTCCGTTCCTGGTTGATCATTACCAAACGGTTTATGTGATCGATTACCGGTATTACGATGATAATGTCATTGACCTGGTAACAAAAAACAAAGTACAGGACGTAATCTTTGTCAATAACATCATGGCGACGTCCACCAGTACGCGAATCAACGAAATGTATGATATCACCGGCGTGTCGTAATGGAGAAAGCCCCTTTCCTGTAAGCAGGAAAGGGGCTTTCCAATGTGGGATATTAGGGCTTCCAGCGGCAGACCATAACGTTTTCGCCGTGGGTATCCTTTTCACCGGTCATCTGAAACCCAAAGCGTTTGTATAAGGACAGGGCGTTTTCATTACCCTCCACGACGCTTAAATAGATTTTACGCCGGCGGGGATACTCTTTATGCAGCCGTTTTAACAGGCCTTTTAAAGCGGCGGTACCATAGCCCAATCCCTGCCAGCGGGCATCGATCAGCAGACGATCCATCCACAGCCGGCCCCACGGCAGATACGGCAGCCAAAAGAATCCATACATGGCAAAACCGACAAGACGCGTATCGTCGTATATGGCCAGGGGCCGCCAGCGGGAACAGGTGTCCGCTTCCCGCAGACAATCGGCAACGCTTTCAATAAACCCGGCCTGCTCCTCCGATACGGACAGTTTTGTCAACGCCTCGCGATTATGCAGTGTAACCGGTTCAAAATGTAGCATAATGGAGATGCTCCTCTTTAATGTTTTACGCAGTATAACGCTTTTGCAAACCAATGTCAAATTGGTATCAGAAAGACCGGCAGCCCTCTATAAAAAGGAGGGCGAAATTCAGCGGAAAGTCTTGACAAGAGCGATTTTTATGTTAAAATATTATTCGTGCCTTAGCTGTCCTTGATGGGCGCTGGGGAGCGGATAGCCGGGCCTTTAGCTCAGTTGGTTAGAGCAACCGGCTCATAACCGGTCGGTCCCGGGT
>URYP01000133.1 GCA_900552115.1 uncultured Oscillospiraceae bacterium
TTCCTATTCGCTGCTGTGCCGGTGGTTCAAGGTGGCCGTCCCCGCCCTTTTTGTATGGTCTGCCGTGCCGGGACAAACGCTATTTCTTTTTGATAGGATAGCAGACTTCCGTAACCAGCTCGTCCGGGCTCTGCGCAGTTGCCGGACTGACGTGATAGATGCAGAACATAGCCCCGTTAAACTCGTAGCCGTTGTCGTTGACCCAGTTGGCCACGGCATGATTCACTGCGGTGATCTGCTCATAGCTGCCCTTGTAGATGGCGGATGCGATTTCGATGGGGGGAACGGTTTTGAACACGACATGCGCAGTATCCGGGTAGGAGCCTTTAACAGATATTTGTATCTCCACGTCAACGTCCTGATCCTTATAGCCCTCGTCATGGAAAACCGCCAGACTGTAGCAATGGTCGGCCGGCTGCAGCTTCATGGAGGCGGTTTCCTCGTTGAGCCGCTGCCAGAGCTGGCCCTCCTGGTCATAAGCGGGAAGAATATCCCGCACGCTGGCGACATATCGTTCGGGTAGCGTTTTACACGTAACACTGATATCCATAAGTCGTTCATCCTTTCTCAGCCTGTTGATGGCCGTATCGAGAAGCAGCAGCCGGTGGGCGGCGTCCTCCGCCTGTACCTTTACCTCATCGCGTTTGATCTCCAGAAACCCCGCCAGGGCCTGCGGGTCGTCGCAGCGCTCCAGAATTTTCGCAATGGCGGCCAGGCCGAACCCCATATCCCGCAGGGCGACAATCTGGCCGGCAGTCGGCAGCTGATCCTCAGAGTAATAGCGGTAACCGGTAAACGTATCGGTGCTTTTCGGCGCCAGAAGGCCGATATCGTCGTAATGCCGCAGCATACGGATACTGATTCTTGACAGTTTTGAAAAATCTCCTATTTTCAGCACAGTGGGATCCCTCATTTCGCGTTTATTGAGCTCACTTACAGTATAAAGTATACCATGGTGAGAGGGTCAACCTCTTTTTATAAAATATTTTATTCTCCTCTCAGATAAGCTGGTTGACAATGCGGAATGCTTTGCGTATACTGTTGCATATACAAATGTTGTATATGCAAATTTGGAGGGGGCTCATGGGATGATAAAACGTCTGGCTTCCTATATGAAGCCGTACCGGAAATATACCATACTGGCAATATTCTGCGTTGCCGTAGAAACCATGTTCGAGTTGATTATCCCGCTGATCATGGCCGACATCATTGACGTGGGGGTGGCAACCGGCAACAAGCCGTACATTTTTGGTAAAGGCGCGCTGATGGTGCTGTGCGCCCTGATCTCGCTGCTGCTGGGAATTGGCAGCGCGCGGTTTGCCGCGCTTTGCGGACAGGGGCTTGGCGCGGAGCTGCGCAAAGCGGAGTATCGCAAGCTGCAAAGCTTTTCCTTTGCCAACACCGACCATTTTCGCACCTCCTCGTTGATTACCCGCCTGACGGGGGACGTGACCGCGATTCAAAATTCGGTTTCCACCGGGCTGCGGCCCGCGTTCCGCGCGCCGGTGATGATGATTACCTCTATCGTGATGGCCTTTTTCATCAATGCCGACCTGGCGGTGGTGTTCCTCATTGCCGCACCGTTGCTGGGAGTGCTGCTGTTCCTCATTGTGCGCAAGGTGCGTCCCATGTACGGCAAAATGCAGCGGGCGGTCGATCTGGTCAACCGCATCATTCAGGAAAACCTCACCGCCATCCGGGTAGTCAAGGCGTATGTTCGGGGGGATCATGAGATCGCCAAATTCACCGAGGGCAACGATACCCTGCGGTCCACCTCCGAACGCGCGTTCCGTCTGGCGGCGCTGAATATGCCGGCCATGCAGCTCATCATGTACGCCACCATCCTGTGCATTCTCTGGTTCGGCGGCCGGCTGACCCAGGTGGGGGGCATGGAGGTCGGTGCGCTGACCGGGTTCCTCAGCTATGTGCTGCAGGTGCTCAATTCGCTGATGATGATCTCCAATGTGTTCTTGATGCTCACCCGGGCGCTCGCGTCGGGACAGCGCATACTGGAGGTGATGGACGAGGAAGTGACCCTCACCGACGAGGCCGCGCGGGATATCGCCGTGGAGCGGGGGGAGATTACCTTTGACCACGTATCCTTTAAATATGAGGCCGGCGCGGCGGAAAATGTGCTGAGCGATATTTCTTTTCACATCGCGGCCGGGCAGACGGTGGGGATCATCGGCCCCACCGGTTCCGCCAAGACTACGCTGGTGCAACTCATCCCGCGGCTGTATGACGCGACGGGCGGCACGGTGTATATCGACGGCCGCCCGGTAAAAGAGTATCCCCTGCGCCACCTGCGGGACGCGATCGCCATGGTGCTGCAAAAAAACACCCTGTTTAGCGGCACCGTGCGGGATAACCTGCGTTGGGGCAGGGAGGACGCCACCGATGAGGAGATAGAGGAAGCCTGCCGGGTGGCCTGTGTCGACGAATTCCTCGGCCGGCTGGAAAAGGGGCTGGACACCGACATGGGGCAGGGCGGCGTCAATGTATCCGGCGGGCAGAAGCAGCGGCTTTGCATCGCGCGGGCCATCCTCAAGCGGCCGCGGGTGTTGATTCTGGACGATTCCACCAGCGCGGTGGATACCGCCACCGAGGCGAAGATCCGGGAGGGGCTGGCCTCCTCGCTGCCCGGCACGACTAAAATCATCATTGCCCAGCGGATTTCGTCCGTGGCCCATGCCGACCAAATTATCATCCTTGACGACGGGCGGATCAGCGCCGTCGGCACGCATGAGGAGCTGCTGGCCTCCAATGCGATTTACCAGGATATTTACCATTCCCAGCAGGAAGGGGCGGGACTGTAATGCCTCCAAAACCCATAACCTATAAACGGCCCAAAAATACCCGCAAAACCCTGAAAACCCTATCTCGTTATCTGGGCGCGCACAAATTGGCGCTGGTGGCCGTCGGACTGATGGTGTTTGTCAGCAGTACGGCGAATATCATGGGAACCTATCTGCTCAAACCGATTATCAACAACTATATCCTGCCGGGGGATATGCCCGGCCTGGCGGTGGCGCTGGTTTGGATGGGTCTGATGTACGGCCTGGGGGTGCTGGCCACCTGGGGGTACAATCAGCTTATGGTGCGCACCTCTCAAAAGGTGGTCAGCGAAATCCGGTCGGACCTGTTCCGTCATACGCAGACCCTGCCGCTGTCCTATTTTGACGCACACACACACGGCGAGCTGATGAGCCGCTTCACCAACGATGTGGACACCCTCAACGATGCGCTCAACAACAGCTTTGCTCTGCTTATTCAAAGCGGCATCATGATTACCGGCACCATCACCATGCTGATTGTGCTCAATCTGTGGCTGTCGCTGATCGTCATAGCGTTTCTGACGGCCATGTTCGTTTTTATCAAAATAAACGGTAAACGGAGTAAGAAATACTTTACCGAGCAGCAGGAGTGCCTGGGGCGGATAAACGGGTTCGTGGAGGAAATGGTGAGCGGCCAGAAGGTGGAAAAGGTCTTTAACCATGAGGATCAGGACTTCGAGGAGTTCTGCCAGCGCAACGAGGCTTTGCGCAAAGCCTCCACCAAGGCGCTGACCTACTCCGGCCTTATGGTACCCACCATTGTCAGCTTGTCCTATTTCAACTACGCGGTTTCTGCCTGCGTGGGGGGGCTGTTCGCGCTGGGCGGGCTGATGGATTTGGGCGGGCTGGCCTCATATCTCGTTTACGTCCGCCAGAGCGCTATGCCGCTCAACCAGTTCACCCAGCAGATCAATTTCCTGCTCTCGGCTTTGTCGGGCGCGGAGCGGATTTTTGAGATGATGGAGGAATCCCCCGAGGTGGACGAAGGGGTGGTTACCCTGTGCAACGTCGTCATCCATGAGGACGGCAGCCGCACCGAATGCGCCGGACGCACCGGCCAGTACGCGTGGAAATATCCCCTGCCGAACGGGATCACCGAGCTGATACCCCTGAAAGGGGACGTGCGGTTTTATGGCGTCACCTTCGGCTACACGGCGGAGAAAAACGTACTGGAGGATGTCAGCCTCTACGCCAAGCCCGGACAAAAGATTGCCTTTGTGGGCTCCACCGGCGCGGGTAAAACCACCATTGTCAATCTGATTAACCGGTTCTATGAGATTAAAGGGGGCACCATCACCTACGACGGCATCGACGTGCGGGATATCCGCAAGGATGACCTGCGCCGGTCGCTGTCCATGGTGATTCAGGACACCCACCTGTTTACCGGTACCATTGCGGATAACATTCGTTACGGGCGCTTGTCCGCCACCGACGAGGAGGTGGAGCAAGCCGCCAAGCTGGCCAATGCCGACGCGTTTATCCGCCATCTGCCCGAAGGATACAACACCATGCTGCACAGCGACGGGGCCAATCTGTCGCAAGGGCAGCGGCAGCTGCTGGCCATCGCCCGCGCCGCCATCTCCCTGCCGCCGGTGCTGATTCTAGACGAGGCCACCAGCTCCATCGATACCCGCACCGAAAAGCTGATTGAACAGGGGATGGACGCCCTGATGGAAGACCGCACGGTTTTTGTCATCGCTCATCGGCTGTCCACCGTGCGCAATGCGCGGGCGATATTGGTGCTGGAAAAGGGCAAGGTGATCGAACGGGGCGACCACGACGAGCTGTTGGAACAAAAAGGCCGGTATTACCAGTTGTATACCGGCCAGTATGAGCTGGAATAGGGGGGCGGCGGACATGAAGGACAAATCCGACCTGCGCAAGGCGCTGGTGGCGGTAGAGCTGCTGAGGAAAGAACAGCTCCGGCCCCTGTTTATCGACCTGGGCCTCACGCTGGGGCAGGGACAGCCCCGTATTCTCGAGAGCTTGCTGCGGGAGGACGACGTGGCGCAGAAGGAGCTGGCCGACGACTGCCGGCTGGATGTGACCACCCTGTCCCGCACGCTCGATCATATGGAAAAGGCGGGGCTGCTGCTGAGACAGCGGGCCCCGGAATGCCGCCGCTCCCGGCGGATTGTGCTCACCGACAAGGGGCGGGAAACCGCCGGCCGCGTCCACGCCATTTTTGCAGAGATGGATGAGCGGCTTTGCGGGGCGTTGACGCCGGAGGAAGCGGACACACTGGTGACGGCCCTGCACAAAATGGAGGCTCGACTGGAAAGCGATCCCATGTGAAACTATAGAAATGTGCGGAAGAAACCCTGACGGGATTCTTCCGCACATTTCTATATGCCTTTCCCGCTCAGGCCGCGCATAGTCTCCCGCCTAACGGCGCGAGCCAATGGAAGAATGATGCGAAAGCATCATTCTTCGGGGTTCTACACCTCCAATTGCGATGAGGCTTCGACTATAGCA
>URYP01000134.1 GCA_900552115.1 uncultured Oscillospiraceae bacterium
ATTTTTTTATGAAACGCGCCATATGCACGGGTTTATAAAGATCTTATTTAAAAGCGTCCCGAATCTTATCAAAAAAGGACTTCCTTTTTTGATAGTTATTGTCGGACATAGCGTCCTCAAACGCCTTGAGCAGCTTTTTCTGATCGGCGGACAGATTGCGGGGCACTTCCACCGTGACGTGGACCAGAAGATCGCCCCGGCCCCGGCCGTTGATGTAGGGGAAGCCCTTTCCCTTTAGGCGGAACGTATCCCCTGGCTGGGTGCCTTCCTTGATCGAATAAGGGACGCTGCCGTCCAGAGTGGGAACGGATACCTCGGCTCCCAACGCTACCTGGGCGTACGTCAAGGGCAGGTCGCACAGGATGTCGTAGCCCTTGCGCTCAAAGATGGGATGGGGACGAACCGAAACCTGCACTTGAAGATCGCCCGCCGGGCCGCCATTGGCACCGGCGTTTCCCTTGCCGCGGATGGTGATGACCTGGCCGTCGTCAATACCGGCCGGAATGTTGATGCCGATGGTGGCCGGCTTACGCACATGTCCGGTGCCGCTGCACGACCGGCAGGGGGTATCAATGGTTTTGCCCTTGCCGCGGCAGTCGGGACAGACGCTTTGCGTCTGCACCACGCCGAACGGCGTGCGCTGCTGGCTACGCACTTGGCCGGTGCCGCTGCAGCGCGAACAGGAGCGGGGCGTGCTGCCTTTGGCCGCGCCGGAACCGCCGCATTCCTCACAAACGCCGACCAGCTGCACGGAAACCTGCTTTTTGCAGCCGCGGGCCGATTCTTCAAAAGAAATGACCACATTGGTCCCGACGTCGCTGCCGCGGCGGGGCGCGTTGGGATTCTGGCGGCGGCCGCCTCCCCCGAAGAACGAGGAAAAAATGTCGCCCAGATCAAAATCCATCCCATCGAACCCGGCCCCGCCATAACCGCCCGCGCCAAAATTGGGATCCACCCCGGCGTGGCCATACTGATCGTACCGGGCCTTTTTGTCGGCGTCGGACAGCACCTCATAAGCTTCGTTTATCTCCTTGAAGCGGGCCTCTGCTTCCTTGTCGCCGGGATTCAGGTCGGGATGGTATTTTTTTGCCGCCTGCCGGTAGGCTTTTTTTATTTCATCGTCGGATGCGCCTTTGGAAATACCCAGCGCTTCGTAATAATCGCGTTTTTCGGCCATAGTGGACCTCTCCTCAATTCCAAATCAACAGGCAAAGCTGGCTCCCGCCCTTAAAGGATACTTTAAGGACAGGCGCCAGCACCCGCATCCGCGTATCCGCGGAATTATTGTACGTCGCCGTTATAGTAGCCCTCGCCGTCGGTGGGCGGCACATTGCCGCCGTCCGGTCCGGGAGCGGCGCCGTCCGCCGGCGCGTTTGCCTGATAAACCTTGGCGGAAATATCATAGAAGGACTTCATGAGATCGTCCTGCTTCGCTTTGATATCGTCGAGATTGTCGCCCTTGAGAGCCTCTTTCAGCGCATCGGTTTTGGTGCGGATCGTGGTCTTGTCGGCGTCGTCCAGCTTGTCGTTCAGTTCTTCCAGCGCCTTTTCACACTGATAGACAGCCTGGTCGGCCCCGTTGCGGATTTCCACAGCCTCTCTCTTTTGTTTGTCCTCGGCCGCGTACTGTTCGGCTTCCTTAACCGCTTTTTCCACGTCGTCTTTGGACATGTTGGTGTTGGAAGTGATGGTGATAGCCTGCTCGCGGCCGGTTCCCAGATCTTTAGCGCTGACGTTGACAATGCCGTTGGCGTCGATATCGAAGGTGACTTCGATCTGCGGAACACCGCGGCGCGCCGGAGCGATACCATCCAGATGGAAGACGCCCAGCGTCTTGTTGTCCTTGGCGAATTCGCGTTCACCCTGCAGGACGTGCACCTCAACCGACGGTTGGTTATCGACGGCGGTCGAGAAGATCTGGCTCTTTTTGGTGGGGATGGTGGTGTTGCGGTCGATCACACGGGTCATAACGCCGCCCATGGTTTCCACGCCCAGAGACAGGGGCGTAACGTCCAGCAGCAGCAGGCCCTTGACCTCGCCGCCGAGAACGCCGGCTTGCAGGGCCGCGCCCATGGCTACGCATTCGTCGGGGTTGATACCCTTAAACGGCTCTTTGCCGGTGATTTTTTTCACGGCGTCCTGCACGGCGGGAATACGGGACGAGCCGCCCACCAGCAGGACTTTGTCGATCTGGGAGGCGGACAGGCCGCTGTCCTGCAGCGCCTGGCGCACCGGGCCCATGGTGGCGTCCACCAGATCAGCGGTCAGCTTGTTGAATTCCGCGCGGGTCAGCGTCATGTCGAGGTGTTTGGGGCCAGTCGCGTCCGCCGTGATAAACGGCAGGTTGATGGAGCTGGTGGTGCTGCCGGAAAGCTCGATCTTACTCTTTTCCGCCGCTTCTCTCAGACGTTGTACGGCCATTTTGTCGGCAGACAGATCCACGCCGGTTTCTTTCTTAAAGCCCTCGATCATCCAGTTGACGATCTTCTGGTCAAAGTCGTCGCCGCCCAAGCGGTTGTTGCCGGCCGTGGCCAGCACTTCCTGCACGCCGTCGCCCATCTCGATAATGGAAACGTCAAACGTACCGCCGCCAAGGTCGTATACCATAATTTTCTGGTCGTTTTCTTTATCGATACCGTACGCCAGCGCGGCTGCAGTCGGCTCATTGATAATACGCTTGACGTCCAGGCCGGCAATTTTGCCCGCGTCCTTGGTGGCCTGGCGCTGCGCGTCGGTAAAATATGCGGGAACCGTAATAACCGCTTCGGTAACCTTGTCGCCGAGATAGGCCTCCGCGTCCTGTTTCAGTTTCGTCAGGATCATGGCGGAGATTTCCTGCGGCGTATAGTCTTTGCCGTCAATAGTTACCTTGAAGTTGGCGCCCATTTCCCGTTTAATGGAAGAAATGGTGCGGTCGGGATTGGAAATGGCCTGCTGTTTGGCCACGCGGCCGACGATACGCTCGCCGTCTTTTTTGAACGCCACCACGGACGGAGTGGTACGGGCGCCTTCCGCGTTGGGGATGACGACAGATTCGCCGCCCTCGATAACCGCCACGCAGGAGTTGGTGGTGCCCAGGTCTATACCAATGATTTTTGCCATATTGATTACCTCCAGTTATTTGTTATACATATCAAACTATGTGTATGCGCCTTGCTGCGCGGACATGCTATCAGTTGGCGACTTTCACCATGGACGGTCGGAGCACCCGATCTCCCATTTTGTACCCTTTCTGGAACACTTCGGTTACCGTGTCCGGCTCCACACCGTCGGCGTCTTCCCGCATGACGGCGTTATGGATTTCCGGGTTAAAGGATACCCCCTGCGCCTCAATCTCTTCCAGCCCGAGGCCCTGCAGGATCTCGTTCAGCTGCCGGATGGTCATATCCACGCCGGTTTTATACTGATCTCCGGCGGGAGCGGCGGCCGCGCGTTCCAAATTATCGATCGCCGGCAAAAGGGTTTTGACGACCTCTGCCCGGGTAAATGCACCGAGCTGCTCCTTTTCCTGTTCGGTGCGCCGTTTATAGTTGGCGTATTCAGCCAGGAGCCTTTGATAAGCGTCTTTTTGCGTTTCCAGTTCCTTTTTTAAGGATTCCAGTTCCACCGCATGCTGCTGACGCTTATGCTCCTGCGAATCCTTTTTGCGGCCCCTGGCCGCTTTTTTTTCACCGGCGGGCTCCTCCACTGGGGCCGGCGAATCACCGGCGGTCTGTGTTTCCGGAGCGGTTTTCTCCGTGCTTTCGGACGTATCCATACAACGTCCCTCCTTTTACTCTTCCAATAGTTCTGTGAGCAGTCTGCCCACGCTTTTAGCAAAATATTCCAAACGCGGTATGGTAGCCGCGTAATCCATGCGCAGCGGCCCGATCAGACCAATGGCGCCGGACGACGCATCTCCCAGCGCGTACCGGGTAATGATGATGCTGGAGCCGGACAGCTCCGGCCGGTCGCTTTCGTTTCCCAAAACGACCCGTAAGCCGCCGGGATACGCGGTAAGCATATCGGCCACCAGGTCACGGCGGGCGAGAAAGTGGAGCAGGGCCCGCGCCCGTGACAATTCATAGTCCGGATGCTGCAACAGGTTTAACTGCCCGGTTAGCAGCACCTCGGCGGCCGCGGTTTCCTGGATCAACTCATAAAACGCGGTGAGCACCGGCGCGCAAGCCAAGCCGTTTTCCCCCAGGGACAGAACGATCCCCTGAACATCTGCCAGGCCGATGTCCCCGACCGAACGGCCTAGAAACGCCTGCGACAGAGCGTTTGCTACTTGTTGCACCGTGTCGCTGTCGAGCTTGTGTTCAGTACGGCATACACGGGTGCGCAGGGTGCCGGAGCCGGTCATTAACAGCAATGCCAGGGAGCGCCCCTCCATAGGCATCAGCTCGATGCGGCGGATACAGGCGTCCTGGTCGCACGGAGCCGTGCTGACGGCGGCGCAGCCGGTAGCGGCGGCCAGCGCCTGGGATGCGCCTTCTATCAGCCGTTCGGGATCGCTGGCAGCGCCTTCCAAAAAGTGGTCGATATCCTGCCGGCTTTCTTCCGGCAGGGGACGGCGGCGCATAAGATGGTCGATATACAGCCGAAAAGCCGGCGCGGTGGGAATCCGCCCGGCGGATGTGTGCGGCTGTTCCAGATAACCCATCGCGGCTAGATCCGCCATTTCGTTGCGGACGGTCGCCGAGGATACCGCATGGCCCAGCCGTTCAACCACGACTTTGGACCCCACCGGCTCGCCGGTGCGGATATACTCGTCAATAATGGCGGCTAATATATGCTGTTTGCGGTCGCCGAGTTCCATGGGAATATCCTCTCCTTTCCGTCCGGTTTAGCACTCGATTGGTTCGAGTGCTAACGTATCTATAATTTACCATTCTGAGCTGTCGGTGTCAAGGGCCAAATGTGAATGATTTGTAAAAACCCCATGAGCAGTCCGTTAAGGTTGCCCGGCAGGGGCGGGAGCGGGAAAAAATAGAGAGGTTCACAAGAGCGGCAGCGGAATATCCTGGAAACTTCGGCGTTTTTCCGGCTTGCAACTGGATGGCATTGCCACTATAATGGTAATAAACACAGAGATAAGGAGGAGATCACAATGGCTGGTTTTCAAATTCATAATTTTGACTTCAATAAACTCATCGAGTTTGCCTCCACCGCAAAGGGAGACGTTTTGCTGAAAACGCCAGACGGAGATATCCTGAACCTGAAAAGCCGCTTAACCCAGCTGCTGGCTTTGTCCAGCGCCATCGACTGGGGGACTGTCGGCGAGGCTACGGTCGTATGTAA
>URYP01000135.1 GCA_900552115.1 uncultured Oscillospiraceae bacterium
GGCGGATATATCCGCCGGGACGGTTCGCTTTGTCCAGGTGTTATCCATCTGCCCGCATCATCCGGTAACCAATGCCGACATGGGTTTGGATATACTGCGGAGAGGCAGCGTCCCGCCCGACCTTTTTCCACAGTGCTGCCATGAATACCCACAGAAACCTGGCGGCCGGTGTATTCCAATCTCGATTGAGTAGAGCGGTTCATAGACGAAAACGGCACAGCGGAGTGTTCCGCTGTGCCGTTTTAAAGGGACGTTTTACTCTGTAACCAGCGCGTAGGCGGAAATTTTGCGGATCCGCCAGGTGGTGAGCAGGGACAGCAGCCAGGAGAACAGCAGCGTCCCCAATCCAAAGCCAATTACCCAGAGCGGATCGACGATGAATCCGGCCTTCATAATGCCCATACCTTTCATGGTCATTGACATCAGCGGATTGGTGCCGTACGCCCCCAACAGGCTGCCGGCCACCGCTCCCAGGAGAACGGGAATCATAAATGTGAGGGAGAGCTGGTGCATCAGCTGGAAGGTGGTGTAGCCAATGGCTTTTTGGATACCCAACTCCCGTTTTTGCCGGATAACGGACGAGCTGATCATAAAATAGAGCACCAAAGTCACGACCAGCAGGGTAATTACCAGCATGGCGATCCCCATGGCCGCCACGATATTTTGATAGGAGGCCATGCCACTGGCCAGCTCCTTGTCGAAATCCACAGTACCCAGCAGGATCTCCTTATCCAGCGTTTCTGTCAACTCATCCAGGAATCCGGCGCTGGAGGTCCCCTCCTCAAGATAAATATACAGGGACTGCGGTTTGAAATCCGGATTCAGCCGCCGGTAATCCTCCGTGCGCAAGCTGACATTCATACCGCCCATGCTGGCGCCGTTGGACAGCCCGGTGACGGTATAGGTTTCTGTCTTATCGCCAAAACTGGCCGTAACCGTATCCCCCACCGTTTTTTCCAATCGTTCCGCCAGGATGCCGGCCAGCACAATTTCCCCATTTTTTTCCGGATAGCGGCCATCATACACCAGCCGGGTTTCCCTATCGTCATAATTCTGCATAACATAAGCGGACACGTCCATATCGTCCACTTTGATTTTGGACTGATCCAGATAGACGGCCTTGCGCACCTTATCCATCCCGCGAATCTGTTCCAGTGCCGCCGTTTGATCCTTTTCAGGATTCAGGGTAGCGATGGCGTTGGTGATCTCCATGCCCGGCACCTCGGCAAAGGCCGTGGTGTCGATGGAGGTGTTATAGAACATGATGACGCCGAACGCCCCGGCAAAGGTCACAGCAATCAGGATAATCATGATCATGATGTTTTGTTTGACGTTCTGGAACGCCGCTTTCAGCCCCAGGGCGACCGGCAGAGGGCCCGCCGTCTTTTCCAGCGGCAGGCGGTTGTGTCGGAACTGCCGCCCGCCGGTATCTCCCCGCAGCGCGTGGATAGGACTGAGTTTTCGAATCCGCCGGGTGGCCAGCAGTACCACCAGCAGGATGATCACGAGAATAATGAGAAGCGCCGACCCGCTGATGACCGCATCAAAGCCCTGCTCCCAGCGCACATTACCATTGACGGCCACCCGGAAAGCGCAGCCCCGATTGCTGCTCGAAGACTGCCGCCACCGCCGGCAGCACTGGATAGGACAACGCGATGCCCGCCACGCTCCCAACGCCGGCAATCAGCAGATACTGCAGCAGGAAGGCCAGCCGGATCTGTCGCCCGGTATAGCCTATCGCTTTCAGGGAGCCGATCTTCATCATATCGTCCTCGATACTGTTGACAATGCGGAAACGCACCACCAGCAGGCAGACCGCTACGACAATCAGTGCAAAAATCACCATCATGGCCGCAATCATGGTTGCCATCATGCAGCGGGACATCTCGATCAGCTCGATGTCGATCATGACCAGCATGGAGGCCATATCCCCAGACAGGAGCGACGAGGAATTGAGGCCCAGCAATTCATGAATGCCGCTTTCAATGGTTGCCGCGTTTTTGGTTTCGTCCAGTTCGGTAAACACCAGATGGAGCTGGTTGGTCGGATGTTGCAGCCGGTCCGACACCTTTTGATAGGTCGCTTCAGGCAGGTAAAAACTCATCATGCCCGTATCGGTGGAACTGAAAAAGATATCCTCTGTGTATCCCTTTACCGTAAAGGTCATCGCCTGTTTTTGGCCGCTGGCCTCATCGGTATAGCGCAGCGTGATCTGGTCGCCCAGCTCATAGCCGCTCACGGCTTTAAAGATATCCGGCAGATAGACGGACATATCGTCCGCCGGCAAATGTTCGCCAATGTATTTCCACTTGGACATCTCGCGTTTTTCGTCCATGTTCTGGAACAGGATGGTAAAGGATTTTTCTTCCCCCTGGCTCTCGATCTGTCCGCCAGTCCATCGCGCTTCGTGCGTCTGCGTCCGCTCCACATGGGCGTTTTCCTCAATATACTGTTTTACCTCATCCGTATAGATCGCATCAGGGATGGCGAAATAAGCGTCGGCCGGAGCAAGCTCCTGCTTCAGCTCATCGAAGAAACCGCCGTAGTTGATCGCCACCAGCAGGCCGGTATTCAGCAGCAGCGCCGCCATTAAAAACAGGACAACCAGCGTTGCGGTGACCGATTTGGTTTTACGGATATTGGCTCGGGCCTGCATCCACAGTTTCCCCATTGGTCACCACCCCATTTCGGACAGGAACGCGAGGAGCCTTTCATGACGCTCCCTGTCCCCGCTGACATAACGGCCCAGATCACATTCGCCTCCGATCACACCGTCCTTGATATAAAGAATGCGGTTTCCCCTCCGGGCGGACGTTAGGTCATGGGTCACCATAACGACGCTTTGGCCGCCGTTATTGACCTCGGACAGTACATCCAGCACCGCTTTGCCGGACGCGGAGTTCAGCGCGCCGGTCGGCTCGTCGGCAAACACCACCTTGGGACGGTTGATCAGCGCCCGCACAATGGCCGCCCGCTGGTTTTCGCCGCCCGACAGCTGCGAGGGGAATTTTCGCCAGATCGTTTCGGTCAACCCGACCCGTGTGAGCAGTTCTTTGGCGTAGGTAACGATGGCCTTTTTGTCGCCGCTCGTCAGCAGTCCCCCCGCCAGGATATTATCCAGAATGCTCATATTGTCCAGCAGGAACATCTGCTGGAAAACAAATCCGCAATGCTGCCGCCGGAACACGGCCAGTTTGTCGCTGTTCAGGTTTTCAATCTCCGTATCATAAAACCGGATCTGCCCGCTGGTTGGCCGGTCCATACCAGACAGGGCGTACAGCAGGGTGGACTTTCCCGCGCCGGAAGCTCCCATAATCACGGTAAAATCCTTTTCGTAGATGTCAATATCCAGGTTTTTCAAAACCTGCTGGTCCTGAGAGCCTGTATGAAAGCTTTTGCAAAGCTTGCTGGTTTGAATCATCGCTTTTTTCATAAAATAGTCCCTTCTTTCTAGGCGGTCACGGTTTTTCGGATATTATCCGGGACGCCATACGCCCCGCTTAAAGCGACGAACTCCATATCCAAACGCTCGATGAGCTGTTCCTCGCTCATATCCATGTATCCCGTGCTGAGCAAAACGGCAAGGCCGTGGGCATAAATAGACATATCGTTGTGAAAGCGGCGGGCCGTTTCCTCGGGAATTCCGTATTGCCCGATCATAACCTCAATAATTTGAGGTATATGTACGTCATCGATGGACTTCCCGCCGTTGCGATCTCGCATATACAGGTAACGAAAAAGCTCTTTTTCCTCTTTGGCAAAGCAGAGATATCCCAGCCCGTAGGCCATGTAGGGGGTCAGCTCGCTTCTTGCCAGATAGCGGGTCACCTTTTCGGTGTAACATCTTTCCGCTGCCCGTTTCAGTTCGGCTTTCAGCTCATCCATGTTGGCAAATTCCGAATAAATTGGCTGGGTGGAGCAAAGCAGCTCCCCGGCAATGCGCCGCGCATTCACTCTTTCGTATCCTTCGTCCCGTAAAATTTTAACGGCCGTATCGATAATGGCCGCGCGGGTAATTCTTTTTTGAGACGGCATACCCGGCTCCTCCTTTATATAACGCTTGTTATAATAACATGTGTTATATTACTATGCCCTCTGTTTCTTGTCAAGTCTATTCCCCGCAATTTAAGAAAACGACCGTATAGTCTTCTGTAGACACTTTATAATATGTATGGAGGTATGACAAACAAAATCCCGGTCAGTTTATCAGCCATAGGGC
Source organism: uncultured Oscillospiraceae bacterium (assembly GCA_900552115.1). Lineage (GTDB taxonomy): Bacteria > Bacillota > Clostridia > Oscillospirales > Acutalibacteraceae > UMGS1474. The sequence goes on from URYP01000135.1 coordinate 4,220, forward strand.
AAATTTTTCTCAGGTCAATTCATAGAATAGATGACAGAACGATCTATCATCCTGCGGCATAAGATGGTATAGATACACATGTATCTAACTATTTTTTAGGTTTGCTGCACCTATATCATATTTATGGGAAAGGATGAATTAACATCAGAAACTGTACTGATTGTAGCGATTGTGAAGGTTTTTCCAATCGTAGTTGTGCATTTTGCGGCGGATGTGGTTGCAGTCACTGTTGTCAAGGCCCTCAAGGCCCGACGGGCCCGGCCGGACCGGCTGGCTCACAGGGCCCTCAAGGTCCGACTGGTCCACAAGGTTCACAAGGCCCAACCGGCCCACAGGGTCCAACTGGCCCTGCCGGTGCCGAAAGTTCCGCCTGCTGTGGCTGTAGTGAGCAGCTGAGAAATATAATTCAACAAATCATTACCCTGTATCCCAATAATGATTTGTTTGTCACCTTGAATAGTGGTGATGCTGTTGTTGGCCGTCCCGGATCTTTGATTACAGGACCAAATGGGCATACCGGAGTATTTGTAGTGATAAATCCTGCAAATTTTGAGCAATATTTGTCCACCTGCAGCATCGACACCATTCAGATTAATAATGCAACGTATAATGATGCCATTATCTATTTGCCAGAGCCGGTCCCCGCTCCGACAGACTGTTGCGCTGATTGCGAATCAACTATTCGTTCTCTTCTGCCTGTTGGAACACCTAACGTTACTATAACCACCAGTACGCAACCTCCATCAGTGGGAACGGTTATTAGAAATGAATATGGCATGATCGTATTGGCTAATGAAGCTCAAAACAATGTCACCTTTATATCCTCGTGTAGTATAGATCTCTTTTTCACCTGAAGCATGGGGCGGGCGGACATAAATGTCCTCCCGCCCAGACTGTAATAGAGGGTGTCGCTCCGTCATCTATTAGATGAC
>URYP01000136.1 GCA_900552115.1 uncultured Oscillospiraceae bacterium
TGTCCGGTATAGATCAAATCCGGATTGGCGATGTGGTTGAGCCGTACCAATTCCGAAACCGTCGTATGATAACGCTCGGCAATTTCCGAGAGGGTATCGCCGTCTTTTACCGTATAGGTGCGGGAGGTATCCGGACGGCTCACCGCGTTCCAGGCTACCCATCCGGTCACTTGGCTGGCATTGCCGACATTGGCGCGGCTGTTGGTAATACGGATACGGCCGTTAATGATGGCGTCGTTCCAAACAAAATAGGTGCCCGATACCGTAGCGGACGGAGTATCCGCTCTGGCGCTGACATAAAGAGGCGTTTTATCAAGACGGATCTCTTCACCTGTTTTCAGCGGTGATTCGGGAGAGGGCTTCTCTCCGCCGTCATCCGGTTTGCCAAATCCGTTCAGGCCCTTCTGCCTGATTTCCTGCGGATAGTCTACGTAGCATTCATCCCGGTCAACCGCACCGTTAATGCCGTCTACCCGTCCGCTGTTGGTATACTGCCACATACCAATCGGTTTGGTATAGGTGAGCGTCGGGTACTGCGCCACCCATTTGGCCCAGCGGTCAAAACGTGGATCGGTAAGGCGCTCCGTCCACCAGTACTTGTTGGCGTACATGCCGACAAAATAGCCGGCACGCCGCACCTTGTCATAAAAGGTCTGCGCAATCTGCGCAATCTCATCGTTGCTGCACTGACCGAGCGTTCCTTCGTCCTCCAGGTCGTAATACAGGGGATAGGCCGGCCGGTAATCCTTCGCCAGGCGGATAATATGATCCGCTTCGCTGTCCGCGCGCGCCGTGTCGGTTGCATAGGAGTACAGATAAATGCCAAAGGGAATGCCCAAGCGCGTGCACGCGTCGGCATTGGCCCGGTAGCGGCTGTCATCCTGGCTGGTTTCGTTGTCGCCGTAGCCGCCCCTCAAAATGGCGAATTCCACGCCGGATGCTTTAACCCGTTCCCAGTCGATCTCTCCCTGGGCAAAGGATACGTCTATGCCTTTACGCTTAATGGCCATGGTAATCATCTCCTTTCCACATGCGGAGGACAGGGGAGTTTCCGCATATTCATAAACAGCCGCCGCCCGTGAATCCGGACAAGCGGCTGTCTATTACCAGTATATGCGGGGGATGGGAAAAGGGGGTGGAAATTTTAGACCGAGCCGCCATACAGGACGGCTCGGTCAAGGATCAATGCCAGGATATTGATGGATAACCGGCCGGTGGAAAGCCACGGTTATCGCCTTTTGTGGGCAAAGATTCACGCAGCGGTAGCAGTGCATACAGTTATTGTTCGCCATCACAGGGCCATGACCGTTCAGCACCAGGTTTCCGGCGGGGCACTGTCCGGCGCATGTCCCGCAGCCGGAGCATTCAGGCCCCACGTGGACGTTGCCGCGCGAGGCGGCCGCGTCAGAGTATTGGTTTTGGCGGCGCCATGTGCCCAGCAGCCGGGATACCGGCCCGGAACCTCTCTGCCGAACGCGATGCTGGCGCAAATGCTGTTCAATACGATGAATTTTGGCGTTGGCCCGCTCCTTTTCCCACTGTGTCAAACGGGGGCCGTAAGTCCAGGAGGGCAGGATGTTGCATAGGTTGCCCGGCATCAGGAAATGGTCGGCATATATGACGGTAAACCAGTTATCCGGGAAGAGATCGGTAAAAGCGCAGGCGCCGTCGCAGGAGGAGAGCATCTGTGTGCAGAGCAGGATCATTTGTTTCCCACGAAAATCGTCACGGTATGCGGCGGCAAATTCCCGCATGATCCGGGGAACACCACCGTTATGAATGGGATAGCACACGGCCAGGCGGGTGTGGGCCCGCATACGAACGGAAAAGTCGGCCTGGTCTTCGATGGACAAGCATTCGCCCTGCATGACCTGCGAAAATCGTCGTGCGATATAGCGGGAATTTCCCGTCCCGGAAAAATAAATGGTCAACACGAACGGGTCGCCTCCCTTTGCTGAAATACCTCTTGTTTCAGCGTATGAGACGCAATTCCACATTATGCCTGACCAGGGAGGAGGCCGTATTTACGGACATATTCAATAAAAAAACGCCTGGCCAATACTCTTGGCCAGGCGCGGATATTCTTTAGTTGGCATTCATTCGCTGTTCGTATGCGGCCAGTACCGTTTCCGGATCGCCCTGTTGCACCAGCACGCCCTCATGTATCCATATAACCTCGTCGCAGAGCTTGCGCAGCGTACTCATATCGTGCGATACGATCAGCACGGTACGATCATCGTTGGAGATCAGCTCGTGCATTTTCTGGTAGCTTTTTTTCTTAAAGGCCGCGTCGCCGACACTCAGTACCTCATCAATTAAAATGATATCCGTTTCCAAAATGGCGGTAATGGAAAAAGCCAGTTTGGAGAACATACCGCTGGAATAAGATTTGACCGGCATATCGATGTATTTGCCCAAACCGGAAAAAGCAATGATCTCGTCCATCTTTTCCTGAATTTGTTTTTCGGAAAATCCCATCAACAGCCCGGATAAAAAAATGTTTTCCCGGCCGGAAAGCTGATTCTGGAATCCCACGCCGATGGACAGCAGCGATACCGAGTGACCGAACAGATTGATGGTGCCGCTGTTGGCGGAAAAGATGCCGGCAATCGCACGCAGAAGCGTGGATTTGCCGCTGCCGTTTTTGCCAACAATTCCGACAATCTTTCCTTTTTCCACGTCAAAGGATAAATCCTTGACCGCTTCACAGATCTCCACCTGGTTTTTTTTCAGGGAGAACAAGGACCGCCGCAGCGACATGGGCTTCAGTGTTCGATACGATATGGATAAATCTTTGACTTCAATGGCGTTTTCGATCATAGCGGCTCGCTCCTAAATAATTTTTGCGTAGCTGTTTTCGTATTTGTACACCAGATGGACGCCAAACGCGACCAGCGCCACGCCTATGACAGCCCACAGCCCCATGGTAATATAATCGTTCATGCTGGGACACTGCTGTTCCAGCAGCACTTTCCGGCAGAGCGTGCTAAAAAAAGCAATGGGATTGCAGCGTACTAAATAGCCGGCGAACGGGCCGAAAGTAGCATTTCCCTTCAGGCTGCCGAACAGATCATAAAAGATACCCGACATATAAAACACCAGCTGCAGTACAACCCGCACAATGTTTTCAAGGTCTTCCACAAACACGCCGAAATGCATCAGAATGGTGGAGATTCCAAATGTAATGACAGACAGGATGAGGAACGAGGGAATCAGATTCCATATATGCACCGATAAAGGCACCCGCATAATCACCATCATGACAGCGACAATGGCCAGAGAAATAATGGCTTTGAACAGGTTAACAAAGAGCCGCACCAGCACCAAAATGTATTTGGGCAAATAAATTTTGGACACCACGCTTTTGTTCATCTTGACAATACGGATGCTGTTGGTCACTGTTTTATTAAAAAGGTTCCAGATTGTCAGGCCGATAAAAACGAATATGGAAAAGTTATCGATTTTTCGGGGCAGAATGATGCCGAAAACCAGGGTATACACCAGCATAAAACAGACAGGCTCCAGGATCCACCATAACCAGTTCAGGTGAGAACCGGCCACTTCTGCTTTAAGCTGCGACCGTGCAGAATAGCGGGCATAGCGAAAGTATTTTTGCATGTCCTTAAAAAAGCGATTCACAGGCAACTCTCCCATTGAATTATCGTATTTCCGCACAGGAAAGATTGGTAATAAACGGAATAAATACGCACATGAAAATTATTATAGCACGCTTGCGGCAGCTTGTCTAGCTTTCGCCGCCATTCTCCCGGCAAAAAATGGTTTCCCAAACGCGGCGGGAGGCATGGCCGTCGTCTTTCCCGTTAAACATGTCACAAAAGGCGGTGTAGTGCGGGCCGTCTTCAAAATGAGCAAGCTGGTCACTTACCACGGCCGCCAAGGATTCTTCGTCCTGTACGATCGGACCCGGCAGGACGGACAAATCGAGATAAAAGTCCCTCAAATGATGCTGGTATTCTTCCCTGTCGTACATATAAAATACGATCGGGCGGCGCAGGTTCGCATAGTCGAAGAACACACTGGAATAATCGGTGATCAGCAGGTCGCTGATAATATATAGATCGTTGATATCCTCCACGTTGGAAACGTCCAGCACCCGCTGACCAAGACGTTCAAAATCCATATGTTTCGTTATAAAATAATGGGCGCGGAAGAGCCAGACGACGCCATCGCCCAGGGTGTCGGCCATCCGTTCAAAATCCAGCCCCGGCGTATATACATAATCCCGGTCGGCCCGCTGGTTGTCACGGAATGTCGGCGCATATAAAATCACCTTTTTATCCGGCGGAATACCGAGCCTCCGCCGGATACGGCGCGCGTCCTTGTCGGTCCACTGATACAGACGGTCGTTGCGGGGATATCCTTCCTCGATAAGGATATCCTCTTTTCCCAGCGCGCGCAGATCGAACGCCGAACACAGTTTTTCGCTGCAATAGGGAGAAGGGGAGAGCAGATAGGAAAACTGGCGAGCCTGCGTGCGGTACCGCCTGTGGATATCCTTAACCGAATCAAACGCATTAGCGTCCACGGTCAAGTCGCATCCCAGACGTTTTAAGGGGGTGCCGTGCCAGGTTTGGATCAGCGCTTGGCCTTTCCGCGCCTTAAAAAACGGAGGCATCATCGAGTTAGTGACAATGTAACGGGCGCTGACCAGAGCCTGCCGATACGCCGGGGAATCGTAGCGTACCAGGCGGGTACGCGGTTCATCAGGCTTGTCCGTCATATGCGCGGGATCGCGCAGAACCCACACGCTATGGAAAGACGTGTAAAGGGGATTATGCATCAGCTCCTCGTACAGGGCTTTGGGATTTCCGCAGTAATGGCGGCTTTGGAAAGCGTCAAACATCACTAGATAAGGATCAATCGGGTGTCGGCGGGCGGCGATCCATAACAAAACACGCTGCTGGCAGAGACGAATGGCGTAGAGCGCCTGAAAGAGAGGTTTGCAGTGGGAGGTCAGGCGTTTGCCGAGTGCGCGCAGGTCCATGCTGGTTCACCGCTTTCTTAAAGATATGTCCATAATTGGCTCAATCCGTAATCCTTATTAGTATACCCGAATTGCCATTTTTTTGCAACCGGTTAAAGAGGGCGGGAACAAGATAGAACGCGGGCGCCA
>URYP01000137.1 GCA_900552115.1 uncultured Oscillospiraceae bacterium
GGTTAACCGGCGGAGGGAGCTTTTGATTTAATGGATATTATCGGGGCATTATCCGCGAAAAACGGGCCCTTCCAGCGGCAGTCCGGACAGCTCGTGCAGCCGTCGGGCTTTCTCCACATCTTCGTTTTGAAGCTGCCGTGAGCGCTCCCATTCCGCCGCCGTGGCTTTCCGCCGGACGGTCAGCGCCCGCACACCCCTTGCCATCCAACAAGCGGGCAGAAGGAACGGGCAGCGGCGCAGCACCGGATAGATGGCTTTCATATAGGGCAACGGCAAAAACAGGCGGTTCCATGCATAACGCAGAGGAGAAGCGGAATCCTTGCTGGCCAGCACGGCCATGTCTTTCTCTTCGTTGTGCTGCCGGGTTCCGTACACACCGCTATTTAAAAAGTAAGCGGACAGGGCGGCCGTGGCCTCATCCATTTCCGTGCCTTCAAACCAGGCCCGGACCAGCGGTTCCACCCGTCCGGCAAAAACGGACAGCCCCAGTACCTCCAGCTCGCGCACGATATACGCCTTGTTTAATGGAGCCGTCGTCCGCCGGGTAGCGACCCATATGTCCATGATACTGCGGATGCCAATCCCCCCGCGGGAAAAATGCAGGGCCATGTGCGCCAGCAGATAAATGTATTGATCCTCCGGGGTCATCAGCCGGCGGCCGTTTTTGTCCTCAACCGGCACCGCGCGCTCCCAAACCCGGTCAAAATAGGATTGTCCGCCCGCCCGTTCGTCAAACAACACGCGATGCATCTCAACATTCATAAAAGGTTCTTTATGATAGATATCATGGTGAAAATGATTAAACGCTATGGTGGTATATCCGTTTTCCGTCATAACGCGGCGTACATCCTGTGCCCGGGAGACGTCAAACAAAACATCGAGGTCGGTCATGCTGCGCATGACGGTTATCGGGTACCGTTCCCGGAGGATGCTGCCTTTCAGGGGCAGATACCGAACGCCTTCGGTTTCCAGCGCGTCAAACAGCTGGGCCTTTTCGGTTTCCTGGTTGGTTTCGCGTATCAGTTCCAGATGATACGCCTTTGTCAGCTTGTCCCACCAGGCTCCCCGCGGATGATGAGGGGCAAGGCCCAGATACAGGGCGGCGTCCAGATGATGCGCGCCCGCCCGCGCAGCCAGCCGTTCAGCGGATACCTCGGGCGGCGGGGGAGGCGTGGACTTCCCGTGCAGAAGGGCGGCCAGCAAGGCCAGCAAATAGCGGTCTTCCGGCAGCATGGTATTGGTCATAACGCGCCCCCCTTCCTGTTCGTAATAAATTTGCCTATTCTCCCATGCCTCAAGCCGACGGGTTTATGACTATGCTAGCACAGGCGGGGCGAACCTGTCAAGAAAAGCGCCCTCCTGGGAACTGCGTGGAAAATTTGCAAAAATTTCCTGCCTTCCCGTGGTTTTTACTTGCAAAATGGGAATAAATAGGGTACAATACCACGTGTTGTACTGTTATGTTTTTAACAAGGCGAAAACCATGTGAAAGGGTGTCAGTATGAATTATCTGAACAAAAAAACCATTGAGGATATCGACGTGCAGGGCAAAAAAGTGCTTGTGCGCTGCGACTTTAACGTGCCGCTGTCCGACGGCGTCATCACCGACGACAAGCGTATACGGGAATCCATCCCCACCATCCGGTATCTGGTGGAGCACGGTGCGGCGGTAATCCTTTGCTCGCATCTCGGCCGCCCCAAAGAGGACGATGAGGAATCCAAGAAAAAAGCGACTCTGGCTCCGGTAGCCAAGCGGCTGGCGGAATTGATGGGCAAAGAAGTGAAGTTTACAACGGACATCATCGGAGACGAGGCCCACGCGCTGGCGGCGGACCTGAAGCCTGGTGAAATACTGGTGCTGGAAAATGTCCGCTTCTTCAAGGCCGAAACGAAAAACGATCCGGCCTACGCGAAAGCACTGGCGTCCATGGCGGACATTTTTGTCAACGACGCGTTTGGAACCGCCCACCGCGCGCACGCCTCCACGGCGGGCGTGGCCGACTACCTGCCGGCGGTCTGCGGTTACCTGATCCAGAAAGAAATCTCGATTATGGGCGGCGCGCTGGCCGATCCCAAGCGGCCCTTCGTGGCCATCCTGGGCGGCGCCAAGGTTTCGGATAAAATCGGCGTCATCACCAACCTGATCGATAAAGTGGACACCCTGATCATCGGCGGCGCCATGGCGTATACCTTCAACGCAGCCCGGGGCAAAACGATCGGCGCCTCCAAATTTGAGGAGGACAAGGTGGAGCTGGCCAAAGAAATTCTCGCCAAGGCCGAGGCCAAAGGCGTTAAGTTCCTGCTGCCGGTGGACAATGTGGCGGCCGACGCTTTTTCTGCGGACGCCAATACCAAAGTGTTCGAAGGCAACATCGATGAAGGCTGGATGGGCCTGGATATCGGTCCGAAAACGCAGACGCTGTTTGCGGACGCGGTGAAAAATGCCGGAACGGTCGTTTGGAACGGCCCGATGGGCGTGTTTGAAATGGCGCCTTTTGCCAAGGGCACCATTGCGGTGGCCAAAGCCATTGCGGACAGCGACGCCATCTCCATCATTGGCGGCGGCGATTCCGCGGCGGCGGTGGAACAGCTGGGCTTCGCGGATAAGATGACCCATATTTCCACCGGCGGCGGCGCGTCGCTTGAATTCCTGGAGGGCCTGGAGCTGCCGGGCATCGCTTGCCTGAACGAGAAATAATAGGGATAGGAAGTTGACGGATATGCGTAAATATGTTATTGCGGGCAACTGGAAAATGAACAAAACCCCGGCGCAGGCCACGGCCTTGATAAACGAGCTGAAACCGCTGGTGGCGGACGCCGCCTGCGACGTGGTGGTGGGCGTGCCGTTTGTGGATCTGCCGGCGGCGCTGGAAGCCACGGCGGGCACGGGCATCGGTGTGGCGGCGCAGAACTGCCACTGGGAAAAGGCGGGCGCGTTTACCGGCGAAGTGTCGGCGGAGATGCTGAAAGAGATGGGCGTGGGATACGTCATCCTCGGCCACAGCGAGCGCCGTACCTACTTTGGCGATACCGACGTGACCGTGCAGAAGCGGGTGCGCGCCGCGCTGGACCAGGGCCTGACGGTAATCCTTTGCGTGGGCGAATACCTGGAGCAGCGGGAACAGGGCGTGACCGAGGAAGTGGTCGCTATGCAGACCAAAATCGCGCTGGGCGGCGTCTCCTGCGAGGAGATGAGCCGGGTCATCATCGCGTATGAACCGGTGTGGGCCATCGGCACCGGCCGTACCGCCACGGCGGAGCAGGCCAATGAGGTTTGCCGCTGCATCCGCGGCGTGATCGCCGGGCTGTACGACGACGCGGTGGCCGATGAAACGGTGATCCAGTATGGCGGCTCCATGAACGCCGGCAACGCGGCCGAGCTGCTCGCACAGCCGGATGTGGACGGCGGCCTGATCGGCGGCGCCTCCCTGAAAGCCCCCGATTTTTCGACCATCGTCGCGGCGGCCAATCGATAAATTGCCGGGGGAGCGCTTGCGCTCCCCTTCGCTTTTGCCCGGCGATTTGCCGGACTCATTACGGATATAAATAAAGGAGTCATAGCCATTATGAAAAAACCGCTTACCCTGATTATCATGGACGGGTTCGGCCTGAATCCGGACGATTACGGCAACGCCATCCATGCGGCCAATACGCCGCACCTGAACCGGATATTTAAAGAGTACCCCTGTACCTCCATCGGTGCGTCGGGTATGAATGTCGGCCTGCCGGACGGGCAGATGGGCAACAGCGAGGTCGGGCACACCAATATCGGCGCCGGCCGGGTGGTCTACCAGGAGCTGACCCGCATCACCAAATCCATAGCGGATGGCGATTTTTTTGGCAACGAGGCGCTGATGGCCGCTATGGAAAATGCCAAAAAAGAAGGCGCGGCGCTGCACCTGATGGGCCTGCTGTCCGACGGCGGCGTTCACAGCCATAACGGGCACCTGTACGGCCTGCTGGAAATGGCGAAAAAGCAGGGCGTGAAGGACGTGTATGTTCACTGCTTTATGGACGGCCGCGACGTGCCCCCCACCTCCGGCAAGGATTTTGTGGAGGAGCTGGAGGCCAAAATGGCGGAGATCGGCGTGGGCAAAATCGCCACGGTCATGGGCCGTTACTACGCGATGGACCGCGACAACCGCTGGGAGCGTGTCGAAAAAGCCTATGCCGCCATGGTGTACGGCGAGGGCGTGGAAAACGCCGATCCGGCCGCGGCGGTGGCCGCTTCTTATGCCGCTGACGTTACCGACGAATTCATCCTGCCGGTGGTGTGTGACAAGGCCGGAGCGATTAAGCCGGGGGATTCGCTGGTCTGCTTCAACTTCCGGCCCGACCGGGCGCGGGAAATCACCCGTACCCTGGTGGACGAGGACTTTACCGGCTTTGAGCGCAAAAACGGCTGTTTTCCGCTCACCTTTGTCTGCATGACGCAGTATGATGTCACCATGCCGCATGTTCTGGTGGCATTCAAGCCCCAGTCCCTGACCAATACGCTGGGCGAGTATATCAGCAACAAGGGCCTGACGCAGCTTCGCATTGCGGAAACCGAAAAATACGCGCATGTGACCTTTTTCTTCAACGGCGGCGTGGAGGCTGAATTCCCCGGCGAGGACCGGGTGCTGATCCACTCGCCGAAGGTCGCCACCTATGACCTGCAGCCCGAAATGAGCGCCTATCCCGTGTGTGACGCGGTGGTGGAACGGATTGAATCGGGCAAATACGATGTGATTATCCTCAACTTCGCCAACTGCGACATGGTGGGGCATACCGGCGTGTTCGACGCGGCGGTTAAAGCCGTGGAAGCGGTGGACGAATGCGTCGGCCGCGTGGTTGACGCGGTGCTGACCATGGGCGGCGCGGCCCTGATCACCGCCGACCATGGCAACGCGGACAAAATGTACGAGCCGGACGGCTCGCCCTTTACCGCGCACACCACCAATCTGGTGCCCTTCTGCGTGGTGGGCTATCCCTGCACGCTCAAGGAAAGCGGCGGCAAGCTGGCGGATATCGCGCCCATCTCGCAGATGAAGATTTCGTGCGTCGCTCTGAGCGAACCGCGCAC
>URYP01000138.1 GCA_900552115.1 uncultured Oscillospiraceae bacterium
ATTACCGTCTGATAATACGCCATCACCAGCTCAACCACCCGGTCGTAGCTGAGCACCCCGTCCTCAACCCCCTGGGAGGTGATGAACGCATCGTTGACCTTGGTGGACACCTGCTGCACCTCGCCCTCGAACTGCTTCCAGTATTGCCGCTGCTGCTGCAAATCCCTCAGCATCGCTTCGGAGCAGGCGTCCCGCGTTTCCCGCCACATCTCCTGGTCAAAATCGTAGAGGGCGTTTTCACAATAAAGATACGCCATCAGATAGCCGGAGTAACGGTAGAGCGGATCGTCCTGGTACAGGCAGGTGAGATACGCTAAAAAGTTGCACTCGTCTTCCCGCGCGAAGCCGCGGGTATGCGCCAGCTCATGCGCCGCCGTGGCGGGAATGTTGAACACGGGCACATCTATGTTGACATTGGCCTCGGCCACAAAGGGGAAGTACATGCCGGTGATGCCGGTATACGACCACCAGTGGGATAGCTGCACCGGCTTGGGCTGCCAGACCGCTCCCCACAAAAAGGGATAATCCTCCTGCGCCGCGCGGTAGCCCGCGTCCGCCTGTCGCAGGATATCTCCCATCGACCGTTCCGGGTCGATGCGCCCGTCGGCATCCTCGCCCAGCTTCGCGCGCTCCGCCGACGCCTTTTCCGCCAGGTCCATGCACACCTTTTGCAAAAACATTTCATCCTGCTGCCGGGTATCCAGTCCGGCCAGTTCGGCCACCGGCAAACGGTAGAAGTTAAGGCCGTGCAGCAGCATATACAGGGCGAAACCACAGGAGAGCACCCAGGCTGTGCGCCGTATCAGCGTCGCCGCAAACGTGCGGCGGGACCCGGGCCGCCGCAGCCGCCGCACCAGCAGCACGGTCAGCACGATCAACAGGGGGAGAACCAGCACCACGAGCAGCTCTGTCAGGGAAAAGGGAAAGAGGGAGGTGAGGAACCCCAGCGGCACCGAGACCACGCGGAACAGCCCGCGGGAAAACACGGTTTCGGTGAACGCGGGGAAATGGGGCAGCACCCAGAACAGGATCAGGGCTGTGGCCGCCGGTAACGCCCACAGCAGGGTGCGCGGGCGGATATGCGGACGTTTCACGGTTACGCCTCCTTTCGCGCATATTTTCATTATAAATATAGTATACAATAATATCCGTGGCTGCACAACGGGGAAAATTCCGGCAATAAGAATCCCGGCGCAGGCTTGTCAATTGCCAAACAGGGTGCTATAATAGCGCCATGTGTGCAAATCGATGGCGGTTGACGGGTACGCACCGGAAAGGAAGTCGGAATGGCTATGGCGGATGAAAAACGCATTCAGGTAAACGATCTGCGGCGGCTGGCCCCCACCCTGCGGGCTGGGGAGCGCATTCTGCTGTCGGGCGTGGTCATGACCTCGCGGGACGCGGCGCATAAGCGAATCGCCACCCGGCTTGACGAGGGGAAAGAGCCGCCCTATCCATTACAGGATGCGGTGATATATTACGCCGGCGCTACGCCGGCCCCGTCTCACCTGCCTATCGGCGCCTGCGGGCCGACCACCTCGGGACGGATGGACGTGTACGCGCCCCGTTTTTATGATGAGGGCGTGGTCGCCACCATCGGCAAGGGAAAACGCTCGCCCCAGGTGGTGGAAGCCATCCGCCGCAACGGCGGCGTTTACCTGTGCGCCATCGGCGGCGCGGGGGCGCTGGCCGCCCGCTGCATCAAAGCCTGCGAGGTCATCGCGTTTGACGATCTCGGCTGCGAGGCGGTAAAACGGCTGGTGGTGGAGGATTTTCCCCTGATTGTGGCCGTGGATTGTCACGGCGGCGACCTGTTTGCACAGGCACAGGATTAAATGACGGCTTCGCGGCCGTTGTCCCTGGCAGAATAAAAATAGGAGAGATGAAACACATGGCAGAACTGAAATATGAAATTACCAAAGAATGCGGCGTGCTGTCGCAGTCCCCGTCCGGCTGGACAAAAGAGCTCAACATGGTGAGCTGGAACGATCGCGCGCCGAAATACGACGTGCGCGAATGGGCCCCGGATCATACCAAAATGGGCAAAGGGGTTACCCTGACGCCGGATGAGATGATCCTGCTGCGGGACCTGCTTAACGAAATCGATTTATAAGCGGAGGGATAGCGGATGCTGGAAATCCTCAAGGCGATACTCCAGGGCATTGTTCAGGGCATCACAGAATGGCTGCCCATCAGCAGTACCGGTCATATGCTGCTGGTCGACCAGTTTATTAAAATGGACGATCCGAGCGGCAATTTCTTCAATATGTTCAAAGTGCTGGTTCAACTGGGCTCTATTCTGGCGGTGGTGGTGCTGTACTTCCACCGGCTCAACCCTTTTTCAAGCAAAAAAAGCCTGAAAGAGCAAAGGCAAACCTACTCCCTGTGGGGCAAGGTGCTGGTGGCCAGTATCCCGGCCGGAATTGCCGGCCTGCTGTTTGAGGATGTGATCGACGGCGCGCTGTCCACGCCCTATGTGATCGCGGCGGCGCTGATCGTTTACGGTATCCTGTTCATCTTTATGGAGCGTGGCCGCCGCCAACCGCGGATCGCCACGCTGGAGCAGATGGATTACCGCACCGCGCTGTGCATCGGCGCGTTCCAGATGCTGGCGCTGATCCCCGGCACCTCCCGGTCGGGTTCGACTATCCTTGGCGCGGTGCTGCTGGGGACTTCCCGCACCGTGGCGGCGGAATTTTCCTTTTTCATGGCCATCCCGGTGATGGTGGGCGCCAGCGGTTACAAGCTGCTCAAACCGCTGTTGAAGGGCGGCCTCAGCTTCACGGGACTGGAGTGGGCCACGTTGCTGACCGGCATGCTGGTGGCGTTCCTCGTGTCCCTGCTGGTTATCCGCTTCCTGATGAACTATATCAAAAAGCACGACTTTAAGGCCTTCGGTTATTACCGGATTGTCCTGGGCGTGATTGTAATTCTGTATTTTGCGGTGTTTGCCTGATTGGATCGAAACGGGATGGGTTTTAATCGCCGTACCCTTTAAATGAAAACAGCCCTGCGGAAAATGCGGCATAGACTTAATGGAGACACGGACGTGCGGTAAGCCGCATTCCAGAGCTCGGAGCGCTTACTCCGAAGTCTCCCTAAGGCTATGGACATAATTCCGCAGGGCTGCTTTTATAGAAAATGTTGCATTCCCTTGTAATGTGTCGAACCTCCGCTTGCATTTCTTTTCTGACGACGTTCCACATTGGCGTTTTTTTGGAAATAGATTTACAATTGGGCATAAATATGCTATACTACACCAGAAAATACGGCCATAATCGAAAGGATAGGACTTTATGAAACGATTGTTGGTATCCTTATGCTGTGTCGCCCTGTTTGTCGGGGTGGTTCCGCTGGTTTCCATGGCGGATGAATCGGAGGGAACCACGTCTACTACTACTGATTCTTCCCCTTCGTCCAGCCATACGACTTCCAGTACGACGACAACGACGGCAGCGCCGGACTTTACCTTTACGGAATATAGCCGCACCTACGACGAATCCACCGGCGTGCTGTCGGTCGTCTGGAATTATGCCAGCGCCGGCGGCGCGGATGTGATCGCCGTTAATTTGGACGGCAGGCAGTATGTGGTTTCGGGTTCACAGGGACGTTTTTCGGTCAACCTGGGTCAAATTGCCGGGGGCAGCCATTCCCTGCAATATGTGTTGCGGCTGGCGGATGGTTCCACCAAGGTGGAATCGGTCGCGCCGCTGGAACGGGGCAGCACCAACGCCCTGATCCTGACGGTTTCGGTCCATCCGGGATCGGTGGCCGCGCATCTGACCGACGAAACCGGGAAGGGCGTAGCGGATTACCCGCTGCAGTTTACCCTGAACCGTTCCACGACCGTAAACCGCACGACGGATCAGAACGGCCGGGTGGAATTTGCCGTAACCGGTACGCTGACGTCGGTATCCTGCGTGGCGCCGGGCCGCACGGTCGGCGTTATCAAGTATATCGGTACCAGCGCCTCCTGGCAGCAGGACGGCGGCGATACGACGACGTCGCCGTCCGACGATGATGATGGCGACGATGACGACGACGGCACCACGACCACCCGCACCCGCTGGAGCGCCACGACCACCAGCAAAACCACCGGTACGGTACAGACCTTTGCGACAATAAACGGCGCCGGCACCACCAAGGCGGAGGGAAGCCGGGTGGCGGTTAATGTAACGTTTGACGAGGGCGTTGTCAAGGCGTTCGGGCTGGAAAACGACGATTTTAATGAGAAAGCCCGTCTTTTGATGGACGAGAAGCTCTACACCACCCTGGTGGGAAATTCCAAAGCCACGGTGATGATGACGGCGGGTTATAATGCGTTTGAAATAACCGACCAGCATATTTCATCGCTGGTGTCGGGAAAATCCAAATACAGCAAATATACCGACGTCAAACGGGTAGCCGTGACGTTGGGCCTGCAATTTGTGGATGAAAAGAAAACGGCGGTTCCCATCGCCGTAGCCCCGGAGGGCTCCTACACGGTGCGCCTGCCTGTGCCGGCATCGATGACCGATTGCCCGGTGCTGGCCGTGGCGGTGCTGGGAGATACCGGTTTGTCCCACCTTATCGACGTCCAGGTGAAGAACGGCTATCTGGAATTTGTTACGAACGGGTTTACCTCTATCGCCGTGCTGGGCTTCGGCGATCACGCGCTGAAAACCGGCGGCGGCATCGCCTGGCAGCTGATTGTCCTGCTGGCGGCGGGCATACTGCTGCTGGCCGGCGCCGGCCTGCTGATGTATTTCTTCGTATGGCGCAAGCCGCCTAAAGAAGACGGCGGCGAGGACGATGGAGACAGCGGTGACCGCGGTCCGGAGGGGCCTGGCGACGCAGAGGGCGAGGCGCCGGCGGGACCGGGTGATATCGGGTTCATGATCGACCGGCCGGAAACGCCAGAGCAGGAAGACACGGTGGAACTGGGACGGGACGTACTCGGCGAAGCGCCGGCGGATGGGGAAGAAAGCCGCGACCTGTACAGCTCCGACAGCCGCCGTCCTCCCCGGAATAACGAGTAAAATGGAACAGTCGGGCCGG
>URYP01000139.1 GCA_900552115.1 uncultured Oscillospiraceae bacterium
TATTATTCTGCGTTTCCTTCTTTAAGTGACGTCCGGAACAACAGATTTTTGGACACGTAAATTTTGTTGGCAAACGATATCACCGCCGAGCGCAGCAGCTCGGTTTCCGGCGTCACGTGGTGAGCGGTGTTGGGATGGGAAAAATCCCGTGTGACAAACACCGCCTGCAGCGCCAGCTCCAGTTCGGTGCAAAAGTAGTCGTAGGCCTTTTCCACGGTATAGGTCTCCCGCTGGATGGCAAGCAGATACCCGATCTCGGAGATGCTGAGCACCTGCTTGACCACACAGATGAAAAACAGGCAGGCCACCTGCTCCCGCGAATACTTTTTGTTCTGGGGCGGGGCCACCACTTTTTGCTTCACATAATTGTTGACCATAGTCGAGGTGATGGGCTTATCACTCTCGGAATCACCGAACACGCTCAGGTAGGTATCCACCAGGCTGATGACCTGATCCATGTACAGTTCAATATTTGGCAGTTCGCTGAACCGCGGGCAGTGGAACCCGATGATATCCCGCGCGTACGCCGATTCTTCAAAAGGCGGCATGCATCCTGTCTCCCTTTCCAAATGTTTCACACCTGCAAATTGGCTCAAACCACAGGTTTGAACCTATTGTATCATCTTTTTTTATAGATGGCAAGCCCGGCGATTACCCCGGGGGAAGGGACAGAATTCGAGCAAATGCTCCTTGACTTCGTATGGTTTCTGTAGTAATATAGTATTGATTACTAGATAATACGTTTTGAGAAACAGCCGTTCGAAAGGACCGATAATTATGGAAAAACACCGCATAGCTATTTTGACCGATACGGGTACGGATACACCCGCTTCTTATATTGAGCAGTACGGCATTTATGTCCTGCCGCTCACCATCCGCTACTCGGAAGGGGAATACCAGGACGGCGTCAACATTACCGGCAAAGAGGTATACGATCGGCTGGAGAGTGAAGTCCCGCAGACCTCTCTCCCCTCGGGTGAGACCATTGACGGAAAATTCCGCCAAATTATCGCCGACGGCTATACGCAGGTGCTGATTATATCCCTTTCCAGCGGTTTGAGCGGCACGTTCAATATGCTGAGGATTATGACGGCGGATTATCCGCAGCTCGACTGCCGGCTGGTCGATACCAAAAATATCGGCGTCGGCGCCGGCTTCACGGTAATGGAAGCCTGCCGGCTGATCGACCAGGGCCTGGAGCTGGACGAGATCGAGCGGCGCCTCCATGAATCGGCGGCCCGTACCAAAGTGTTTTTCTGCCTGGCCACGCTGGAATATCTGCGCAAGGGCGGCCGCATCGGCATGGTTACGGCCACGCTGGGCTCGCTGCTCGATTTAAAGCCGGTTATCTCCTGCAATGAGGAGGGCGTGTATTACACTGTATCCAAGGCGATCGGCCGTGCCCGGTCGCTGCATACGCTGATTAAGAAAGCCACCGAATACGCGCAGGGCGGCAAGCGCTACCGGCTAGCTATTGTCAATGGCGGGGCGCCGGAGGAAGCCGCCGCCACAAAAGCCGCCGTATTAAAGCTGCTCCCCGACAGCGTGGAAGTTATCGAGGGCGAGGTCGGCCCGGCGCTGGGCGTACACACCGGCCCTGGCCTGCTTGGAATAGGCATACAGCTTTTGGACGGCTGAGCCGGAAAGGAACCGAATGATGACAGCTTTTGAACTGCGTCCCTGGCGGGAATCCGACGCGCCGGCGGTGGCCCGCTGTGCGGACAATCCCCGTATTGCCGCAACCCTGCGGGATGCATTTCCCTCCCCTTACACGCTGGAGGATGCGCGCTCCTATATCCGCGCCTGCATGGAAGCCGAAGGAGATGCGCAGCTTTGCCGCGCCATTGTCGCCGGCGGGGAGGCCGTCGGGAGCGTCGGGCTGTTTGTAGGCGGCGACGTCTATCGGCGCAGCGCCGAATTGGGCTACTGGCTGGCCGAGGAATACTGGGGACAGGGTATCATGACCCGGGCGGCCGGGCAGATCTGCCGGGAAGGCTTTGAACGCTTCGATATCGTGCGCATCTACGCCGAGCCGTTTGCGGACAATACGGGATCGCGCCGGGTACTGGAGCATAACGGCTTTGTCCTGGAGGGCGTCAAACGGGACAGCGTATATAAAAACGGCCGCCTGCAGGATTCCTGTCTGTATGCCCTGCTGAAAAACCGTCCCGCCTGAAAATAAACATGAAAGGCCCTTCCGTTTCAAACGGGAGGGCCTTTGGCATACAAAAAAAGACCGGTGGCACCGGTCTTTTTAAGGCTATTTCATACTGCAAAGGGGAGGATTACGCATTCGCTTTTTTCGCGAGGGCGGACTTTCTCCGTGCAGCGGTATTTTTGTGCAGGAGTCCCTTGGCAACGGCCTGGTCGATCTTTTTAACAGCGGCTTTCACAGCCTCCTGTTTATCGGCCGCATTGGTCGCAATCGCCTCGTCAGCCTTTTTAATCTGCGTTCTCAGCGCCGAACGGTTGGCTTTGTTGCGAGCGGTCTTGACAGCGATGACCTTTACTCTCTTTTTAGCGGATTTAATATTGGGCATGGTCACACCTCCTCTGCAGGTATCATTTCTCTAAATCACGCGTGGAATATAATAGCACTTTCCAGCAAAAAAAGCAACTCTTTTTTTCAGAATAAGCCGATTTTTTCTACAAATACTAAAAACCGATATGGCAAGAAGACGAAAAGGGGGAGATTTTATGCAGTTTCGGTCGGATTTGGCCGCAGAAGCCGTGGAAGCCGTTGACAGCGAAACGTTATCCGAACAGGACGTCCGGCAGGAATCGTTCATGGATGGCCGCATACGCATTACCACCATGGAGGTGGACAGCCCGCGGGCGCAGCGGCTGCTGCAAAAGCCGCGGGGCACCTACATCACAGCCGAGGTGCCGCCTCTGTCCGACAACGGCGAGGAAATGGAAGAGATGGCCTGCCGGCTGGCGGAGCACCTGTCGTCGCTCCTCCCCGACTCCGGCTCCATTGTGGTGGCCGGCCTGGGCAATGAAAACATTACCCCCGACGCGCTGGGTCCCAAATCCGCCTCCATGGTACTGGCCACCCGGCATATCCAGGGGGAATTCGCCCGCTCGGCCGGACTCTCCGACCTGCGCCCCACGGCGGTGCTGTCTCCCGGTGTACTGGGACAGACCGGCGTGGAAAGCGGCGAGATCATCCGGGGACTGTGCGAGGTGGTAAAGCCCGCCGCCGTGATCGTCATTGACGCGCTGGCCTGCCGCAGCCTGTCCCGCCTGGGCTGCACGGTCCAGGCATGCGACAGCGGCATCGCTCCCGGTTCGGGCGTCGGCAACCACCGGCAGGCGCTCAACGGGGAAACGCTGGGCGTCCCCGTGCTGGCTATCGGCGTACCCACCGTCGTGGACGCCACAACCATCGCCATGGAGCTGACCGGCGGCGACAACGCGGACGATATTCTCCCGGAAGGGCGCGCCATGATGGTCACCCCGCGGGAAATCGACCTGATTATCGACCGCGCCTCCCGGCTGGTCGCCATGACCATTAACAAGCTGCTGCAGCCGGCATATTCCCCTTTGGAACTTGTCTCCATTGCGGTATAAATCCGAGCGCCGTCGCATAGAGTAGCAACGGTGATGTAAATGATCAATAAACGCCGTTCTATAACCGCCGCGGTCCTGGCCCTCACGGTCGGGTCCCTGGTGTATTTCCACCCGTTCTCTCTGCGGGATATACGCGAATTCTCAGAAAAAACCGCCCTGCTTTCGGTGGGGATGCAGCAGCCGCATAACACCGTGCTGGCGCTCAGCGAGCAGCTGCGGGGAGCGGAAGCGCCGGCCGCCAAAACCACCACAACGACCAAGGCGACCACAACCACATCCGCTTCTTCCTCCGCCACCCGGATCACCAACGCGGCGCCGCCTCCCCAGTCGCAGAAAGGCGGCACCGTGCTGGAACAGGTGCTGTCCACCGGCAACCCGGTTGTAGACCACGTGGCCTGGAACAACCGCAGCGGCACGAAGCTCGATATCCCGGCTCAATTTAAGCATATGCCGGATATCACCCTGAAAAACGATACCAAGCCGCAGGTGCTGATTATGCACACCCACACCACGGAAAGCTATTTGAACTATTACGCCGGGTATTACAACAATGACGACGTATCCCGCACCAAGGATACCACGCAAAGTGTCGTCGCCGTCGGTGATGTCATAGCGGAACAGCTCAAGGCTGCCGGGATTGGGGTAATACACGATACGACGGTGCACGACTCCCCGCAATATACCGGCGCGTATGACCGCGCCGCCGTGACCATTGAAAAAAACCTGAAAAAATATCCCACCATCCAGGTGGTGCTGGATATTCACCGGGATGCCATTATGCCGGACGATACCACCAAAGTCAAGCCTACCGTCACCATTGACGGGCGCAAGGCCGCACAGGTGATGATCATTGCCGGTGCGGTCAGCACCGAGGATCAGCCCCATCCCCACTGGCAGGAGAATCTGCGGCTGGCGCTACAGCTTCAAAACCAGCTGGCTTCGCAGTACAAGGATCTGGCGCGGCCGCTGTCGGTCGTGGCCAGCCGGTACAATGAACACCTGACCAAGGGTTCGCTGCTCATTGAATTCGGTACCGACGCCAACACCATCGCCGAAGCATCGTACTCCGGTGAACTGGTCGGAAAAACGCTGGCCGGCGTACTACAAAAATTAAAGGAATAGATAAACTGTGAAACGATATACCCGGTTCCAAAAATTTATGGCGGCCTTTTGCATAACCCTTATTGTGCTGTTTACCGGCACCGCTTTTTTCGTTGCGGATTCCAACCCCCGTATGACCGCGTTCGGCGGAGAACCGCTCCCCGCCGTAGACCTGAACGAATGGGATCTGAACCATACCCCGAAATGGCTGCGAGAAGCGTTTAACCTGCTTCCCGCCCCAGCGAGGATGCTGTGCTGGATTCCCGAAGTGCTGGGACTGGCGCTGCCCCATGAGCTGGAAGAGCAGGCGCATGCCGCCGATGCTCCCCGGTTTTC
>URYP01000140.1 GCA_900552115.1 uncultured Oscillospiraceae bacterium
ACAGGAGGATGCAGCAATCCACTCTATCGAAGAGCGGCCCGCGTAAGTATGGGAAAGTTCACGGCTAAGCTCTTCCATCTCCTTAACCGAAACGATCCGCCCCGCGCGAATGATGGCGATCCGGTCGCAGGTGCGCTCCACCTCCTCAAACAGATGGGAGGACATAAAAACGGTTTTTCCCCGCGCCTTTTCCTCTAAAACCAGTTCTATAAACCGGTTTTGCATCAAGGGGTCGAGGCCGCTGGTCGGTTCATCCAGAATCAGAATATCCGGGTCACCCATAAACGCGCAGACAATCCCCAGTTTTTGCTTGGTGCCCTTGGACATTTTACGGACGGAGCCGCGCGCGTCAAGTTCAAAACGTTCGACCAGTTCCTGCATCCGCCTCTGATCGCGGAGCCCTTTCATCCGGGCGATAAAGCTCAGCATCTGCGCGCCCGTCATATCGGGCGGCAGCGCCAATTCCCCCGCCAGATAGCCCAGCTTTCTCTGGATGGCCGCCGCCTGCCGGAAGCAGTCCATCCCACGGATAAAGCACTGGCCGCCGGTGGGGCGTATAAACCCCATCATCTGCCGGATGGTGGTGCTCTTTCCGGCCCCGTTAGGTCCCAAAAAGCCCACGGTCTCCCCCTGACCGACCGTCAAGGATACCTCAAACACGCCCTTTCCCTGGCCGTAATCCTTGGTAAGCTGTCGGATATCAATGTCCGGCGTCATCCTGCCCCTCCTTCGCGGTATCACGGGCACAGCCTGTTCTACCGGCCTGTTTTTTCTCTCGTTTATCCTCGTACATGCGGGTATCCGCCTCATGTACCAAATCATTCAGAGCCGCCGCCCGCGCGGAGCCCTCTTCGGGAAGGCCCGCGAGACAGCTGCAGCCACATGCCAGCGCCAACGCAATGGCATGCGACGCGTTGTAGTCGGCCAGCTCCTCGTCAATCGACCGCACCACTATATCCGCCTGCGCCTCGTCCATGCCGGGCAGGAACATGAGGAATTCGTCGCCGCCCATGCGGAAAACCCGTCCCGCCTCCCCGGCGCTTTTTTTCAGAATCTCCGCTGTATCGTGCAGCAAATTGTCCCCAGCGAGATGCCCGTAGGTATCGTTGGTATACTTTAGATTATTCAGGTCGAACATCAAACAGCACAGCGGCCAGCCGCCAGTTATCCGCCCGCTTAGAATATCCTCGATTTCCCGGTTGTAGGCGGTGCGGTTGAACAGGTCGGTCATACTGTCTTTATACGCTAGCTGGTAATAAAGATCCTGTTCCTTTATCTGGTGTTCTTTCAGCTCAAGCTGAACCCGCAACAGCTCCCGACTGTCCGCCAGCGTTTTGTTTTTCTGCATACTATAGATAAAGCGGAACATAAACACATAAGCCAGAATGATCACCGCCACGGTCATCAGCACCGCCGGCGCATACTCCATCCGCGTCTTGAGCGGGGCGGGATAGCCGGTCGTCATCAGGAACTGCACATAAAAGGCCAACGCCAGCAGCGCCAGCGAGCCCCAGCCCTTCAGAAGCTGCCGTTGCATTTCCTGATAGGGCCGCCGTATACGCAACCCACCCGCCAGCAAAAGGATAAATAGCACACTGGTTATAAGCAGGCTTTCGGCGCCAGGCGTATCCTCCTGGAAAGCAAAATGGCCAAGGATTCCTGATACGGCCAGCGTCATCATGCTCCAGATATCCGCGGCGCAAAAGGTGACGATATACCGCCAGCCGCGATATTTGGCCAACAGCGCCTGTACGGGAAGGGATGGCAATGACAAGCAGAGAAACGCAGCCAAGGCCGGCGTTGACACTCGATCAAGAGCAAAGAAAAAAGCACCGCCGCATACCACCAATAATCCAGCCGCTATCGACAGGGTGACGCGCCGCGAATACCGCCATTCGCTCAGTATCAAAAACATGGATAAGGTAAAAATCATCGTGATCATATATAGCAGCTTATCCGCCATTTTTTGCTCCTAACCACCGGAATACCGGTGTTTCATATCCGGTCAGACATTCCATGCCTACCGTATAAGGGCTTTTACCTGAATACGACATTGGCTCCAGTATATCATATATCGCCGCAGTGCTCAATGCCTTTTGCCCGGTACCGGCTGTCCCCCTATACAAAAATCCAAGGTAAAACCAATGAAAAAGCGTCGGCAGAGAGATTAAACAAAGAACCGCCGCGATGGATTTTCCATTCGCGGCGATTCTTTCTTCAAGGAGCTTTCACTCCCGCTTGCGGCTGTTATTCACCTGCGGCCGGAGCCACACGGCCTATCGCCGCGCCCTTCTTTCGCCGGTTCTTCAGCACATTGATCAGCACGTAGACGCCCAGCAGCACCACTACAGATACGATCAGAACCGCATACATCTGCCACTCTTCCACTTTGTGACCGAAGAAGTACAGGTAATGATCAAAGCTTTTGCGGATACCCTCGATACCCTCTTCCGGCAGAACGCCGCCCAGCTCCGCCAGCGCGCCCCGCATAAAGTGGTTTTTCAGCAGCACCGCCCCATAGGTGCCCGGGATCATGGCCGCGACGTTGCGGATCGGCTCAGAAAACTGGGAGAGCGGCATATAAGCCCCGCACAGGAAGCCGTACATGGAGCTGACCAGCGTCGCCACGGCGCTGATGCCTCCCTGGGACGAGATAAAGTATTCCACCACCGCCGCCAACGAGGTGCCGAACAGGATGCACAACGCCATATCCACCAGAATCAACAGCACATCCATCATCGACAGATACCAGCCCACCGCCGACAGATACAGCAGACCCACACCCAGCGCGATTGAACAGACGATCAGCGTGGTCAGCACATTGGCAATATAGTAACTCAGCGCCAGGATATCGCGCCGCACGGGCGACACCAGCAAATCGGTCACATGGCCGCTGACTTTATCGGTCACCATGACAATGTTGGAACAGAACGCGATGGTCACGCAGCTCACGCCCAAAATGGCCGACATCAGCCAGCCTCCGGTAAAAGCGTTGACTACGCTGTCCGGAAGAATGAGGTCTTTGGGTAAAAACGCCGTCAACGAATTCTCATAAACATTTTGCAGGAAGGTGACAAACAGCAGCAGCAGGATAAGCGGTGAAATCAGGGACATGAAAAAGGTGATCCGGTCTTTGAAATACAGCTTGATATTGCGCTGGATCAACAGGCCCAGCGTCTTCATGGAACGGCTCATGTCACACCTCCTTCAGTTCCTTGCCGGTGGCGGCCAGGAACACATCGTCCATTTTTCCCTTGACAACCTCGAAATCCTCAAACAGCTCCGGATGCCCCAGCAACAGGTCCCGCGCTTGCGCCGTATGCGGCACCGCCAGTTTCAGATAGCCGTTTTCCGGCGTATACGCGAGCCCCAGACGGTCAAGCTGTTCCGGCGCGGCGCGGTACAGCTTGACAAAATCGCCGCTGTACTCGTTTTTTAGATCGTTCGGCGTACCTTCGGCAACGATTTTCCCGCTGTCGAGGATCACCACATAATCCGCCTCGGCGGCCTCCTCCATGTAATGGGTGGTGAGGAATACCGTCAGCCCCTGCTCGCGGCGGAGATGGTCGAGCGCCTCCCACACCATGATGCGCGACTGTGGATCCAACCCTGTGGTGGGTTCATCCAAAATGAGGATGCGGGGTCCGTGCAGCAGCGCCCGGGCAATATCCACCCGCCGCCGCTGGCCGCCGGACAGTTTGCCCACCGGCCGCTTGAGCAGATCCTGCAAATGCAGCAGCCCGGACAGCGCCTCCAGCCGCCGGCGATAATCCTCGCCGATGATCCCATACAGCGCGGCGCGGGTTTTCAAATTATCCCGCACGGTGAGCAGCTCATCGAGCACGGAATTCTGAAACACGATGCCGAGCTGCTCCTTGATCCGGTTCGAATGGCTGTCAATGTCGTATCCATCAATGGTCACACTGCCTCCGTCTTTGAGAAGCTGGCCGCACATGATGGAAATGGTGGTGCTTTTACCCGCCCCGTTGAGTCCCAAAAAGGCAAACAGTTCACCTTCCTTGACGCGGAAGGACACGTCGTCGACCGCATGGATGTCTTTAAAGTACTTTTTAAGGTGGCGGATGTCAATAATATTGTTCATGGCCCTGTTTTGAACCCCCTTTTCACGGCTTCAAACTGCTCGGAGAGCAGCCTGTGAAGCTCTTCGTCGGTAAAATCCTGATAGTGGGTGGCCACCATGGCGGCCAGCCCGTGGACATATATCCACATGATGAGGTGGAACGTGAGCGCCTGCTCCCGCGAATAGCCGGTGACGTCCATAATCCTGTCCAGGATATAGTCCATGTTGTGGTCCTGCATCTCTTTTGAACTGGCCTCTCCACGGCGGTCACGCATAAACAGCAGCTTAAACAGCTCCCCCTGTTCCCGCGCGAACCGGATATACGCCAGTCCCGTCGCTTTATAAGGCGCGACGGCCTCCTGTTTGCTGGCCTCGATATACCTATCATATACCTCTTCGGCCCTATCGATAACCGCAGTTTTCAACTGGGCCATGGTTTCAAATTCCCGGAACAACGGCTGGGTGGAACATCCCAACCGGCGGGCGACTGCCCGCGCATTGAGAGCCGCCGCCCCTTCCTCCTGGACCAGCGCCACAGCGGCGTCTACGATCTGCGCCTTACTGAACCGTATCGCAGGCGGCATATGCGTCACCTCTTTAAATAACTTTTGTTATGTTACTTTTGTTATTTTATCACTCCGCCAACAGGCTGTCAAGGGGGGATTATGAAAATGTATAAGAACCGCGGGGCCCCTCCGTCCTTTTACAGCTTATCCCGCCGTCACGCATATCCTAACCTGTTGCTTTTAAGCATAAGCAATGGTGTTTATCAGGAGAATTGTTTATACACCGCTATGGAAAACGCTGAAAAGGAAAGGACTGTCCCCCTATAGGTTGTGGGTTAAGCTTAATATGAGCGGAAGCACCGTTCAAAGACTGCGTAAAAACATGTCCGTATCCACCAACACTTTG
>URYP01000141.1 GCA_900552115.1 uncultured Oscillospiraceae bacterium
ACAGCAACACAAATTATTGCATACATAGTATACCGCGCTTTGCGAAGACTGTCAATAGGAGAGGGGCGTGATAGCTATGAAAAGATATGACCGGGCCATGTTTGAAGCGCAATACAGTGGCGATACGAAAGCCTTTATGAATGTGAGCGCCGAAGCGGTACAGGAATACACGGACAGGATTGCCCTGGTGATCGGTCCGCTGACGGTGCTGGAGCAGGCGGCTGTAGTAGCGGCCTTGCGGATTATCACCGCCGCCTATGAAAGCGATATGGACGAAACCCACCTAAAGATGGCAGATAACATTGAGCAGGCGATAACGGTGAAATTCAAGAACCTGGAGTTTGACCCACCAGGACAGATATAACGGCGAAAGCCTTTATATAAAAACCCCGCGCTCGTCCGTAACCATGAGGGGGAACCGGGCGGGCGCGGAACTGTATCACCAGGAAAGGAGAAGGGGACATGACGACCGTTCGTATTGATTACCTGATGACCGGCAGCATAACGGACGATGACGAAATTGTGAAGACGGCGCAGGCAAGCATCACCGTGCCGATGATGGATCATATTGCCGAAGATGTGCTGCGCCTCCAGACCAAAAGCGTGTATACCGCGCGAGATTGCCGGATTACCAAGCTGGTGACCGCGCTGGCCCTGGTACGAGGATTTGAAAAGGCGCGGTTTCTGAAAGCTGAAAGGGCGGATACATAATGACCATAGAAGAACTGAACTACTGCATGGTAACCGGCGCCGCCGTTCTTTATGGCGGCGCTCCCTACACAGTGAATGCGCTTATCAAGCGGAAACATGGCCCCGTATCCGTAATGGAGGTGGAACTTCTGGACAAAAACCGGAACAGCGTCATTATTGCCAGCCCGGGAAAAATTAACGCTGTTCCTGCTGAACCTCCATCGCCGGCGGTGGGGGAATTAGATCAATATATGCCGGGAATCTCCCAGGCCCTCGACGATCTAAAAAAAGCCAAGGAAAAGCAGCTTGACAAAAGAAAAGAGGCTGCCGTATAGCGCACGGCAGCCCCGGAAGGATCGCGGTTGGGCGATCAAAACAACCATACATATTGTATCACCCAACCGCCTAAAAGTCAACAAAAGCGGCAAATGAGCCGCTTTCCGGCCTTGTATTACATAGTATCAAAGCAACCACAAAAGAGTGCTGAGGCCGGAGGAATAAAAGGAAAGGCGGGATAGAGTGGAAAGGGAAAGGCATATAAAATCCGGGCCGCTGTTGGAGGTGGATTTTTACCCGGTTACCGCAGATGGCAGACGATTGCCGGAACGTGCGCCGAAAAGTAAGCCCTCCACAAAGGAGCAGCTAAAGTACAACCAGAACCAGGCGGCGAAGAAACTAATCCGTCTTGTCAATGCCAATTTCGCCTTGGGTGACCTGTTTGTACATCTGACCTATCAGCCGGAACACGTACCCAAAACAGAAGGGGATGTGCGCCGGGACGTACAGAATTATATTCGGAGGATCAAACGATACCGGCGAAAACAGGGTATGTCCCCGATGAAATACATATATGTCATAGAAAAACAAATCTGCAAAAGCGGAAAGAGAAAAGGGGAGATCAGCTGGCACGTGCATATGATGATGTCAGAAATGGATAGGAATACCGCAGAGGATATGTGGGGAAAAGGGGTGCGTGTCAATGCCGACCGATTCCAGCCGGAGACATTCGGGCCGGAGGCGGCCGCCCGGTACATAAGTAAAGACCCGCAGGGTTCGAAGCGGTTCGTATACTCCCGGAATCTGGACAAGCCTCAAACCCCGCCGCCGAGGGATGGGAAAATCACCCGCCGGGGCGTGGAGAGGATGGCCAGGGAGCGGGTGGACGACGCGGCATATTGGGAAAGGCGGTACAAGGGATACCGGTTTCTATACTGTTTTCCCCGCCTGAATCCGTATAACGGCCACTGGTATGTATCGGTGGTGATGTATAAGGCCGGGGCGCAGGCCCCGCCATGGAGCACATTTGAAGAATAGAAAGGGGATACCGCTATGAAAACCATACCATGCCAATCGGGAAACAAAGGCTATGCCTGCCACCCTCTGGCTGCCAACCTTCCGCCGGAGGATGTAGTGAAACGGATGCACCCGGACTGGAAACGAATACCGTGCCCGTCCTGTGGGCAAGACTGCTGGGAGAGCGGCCTTGCCAGAGAGATGAAAGCAAAAGGGATAACCGGCCTGTGTACCCTCTGTTCCCTCAAAAAGACACTGGGGGTATAGAGCATGAATAAAATACCCAAGACCTCCGCCAATCCCAAGCGCAAGCCGGTACAGCATGAAGCCGACGAGCAAATCGCCTTATTTCGCTGGGCTTCCTTTTACCGGGCGACCTGCCCGGAGGTGGACATGCTCTACCATATCCCGAACGGCGGGAGCCGTCACCCCAAAGAAGGGGCGAACCTGAAACGCCAGGGCGTGAGAGCAGGGGTACCGGATTTATGCCTGCCGGTTCCGCGCGGCGGATTCCATGGCCTGTACATAGAAATGAAATACGGGAAGAACAAGCCTACGCCGGAACAAAACGGCTGGCTGTACGCCTTACGCCGGCAAGGATATGCCGCCGAGGTCTGCTATGGCTGGAGGGAGGCAATGGAACTCATAACAAAATATCTGAAAGCGGGGTCTAAAGCATGAAAATCCAAAGGATTGTCGCTCTATGCAAGAGTCGGGGACAGGTATCCGTATTTGAGGATGACGAAGGGACACAGTGGATCGGTGACGGGTACAGCCTTTACCCGCTATACGGCCTGCCGCGCTTTGATAAGGACAGTTTTTGTCATACATACGATATTGCTGGCAAGCAGCAGGATAAGATCGCCTTTTGGTATCAGTGGGGTATGCCGGAAAAGATCGACTGTTCGGACGCGGCGGCTGGCGAAATACGGACAGACCGGGTGGGGCTGACGGATATCGCCCTGTCGGGGCATGTCTATACCCCCTGCATGACACAGAAGGGGATCGCCTTTTTCGATCGCAGCTATCTGCGCCCGCTGTCGGATGAACCGGCTTCACTGGATATCTACGAGCGGGCCGACGAAGACGGGGAAATATACTTTGCGGTTAAGGCTGGGTTTATGCTAAAGGCCGTTATCCTGCCCGCGAAAATCCTGTCAAGAGGGCTGGTGCAGGGACTGAATACCCTTGCCATACATTGTGAAGACGCGCTGCGCTATGCGGAGGAGCAGGACGACCGGCAGCTCGACGGGCAAGGATCTCTATTCCAAGAGGGAGAGAAGGAATGATCCACCAGGGAAATATAAAAGAGATACGGGGCAGGGAAGTAGAGCCGGCAGACGTGGTGATCGGGGGCAGCCCGTGTCAGGGGTTTTCGACGGCCGGAAAACAATTTGGACTGGCAGATGACCGGTCGGCCACTATAGCAGAACAAATCCGTATAGTAAAGGAGATGCGCGATGCAGACGCAGCAGACGGCCGGGCAGATTACCTGGTTCGGCCACGATACATGGTGTGGGAGAACGTGCCCGGAGCGTTCAACAGCAACAAAGGCGAAGACTTCCGGTGCGTCCTCGAAGAGACCGCGCGGATCGCGGAGCCGGGAGCCGTTATACCTCGACCTGCGGATGGGAAATGGAGAAACGCGGGTGCCGTCATGGGAAACGGGTGGAGCATTGCGTGGCGTGTACTCGACGCGCAGTTTTGGGGAGTGCCCCAGCGCCGCCGTAGAATCGCGCTTGTCGCAGATTTTGGAGGATACAGCGCCCCTGAAATACTATTTGAGCGCCAAAGCCTGTCAGGGGATACTGAATCGGGCGGAGAAGCGGGTGAAGGAACTGCCGGCGGTTCTAAAATGGGCGCTGGAAAGGCAGATAAAGGCGTGGGCTACATAGCGCCGGTATTCGCGAAATGCCTTAGAGCAAAGGCAAACCTTTCGTTTCGTGAAGACAGCGATAATATCATCGTCCAAGCGGCAGGATTCAATGGGAAAGCGGGAAGCAAATCCGGTGGTATTGCGTACCACGAGGAAACATCGCCTACGTTGAAAGCGGGGCAGGATACACATGTGATGGACATGGGCTTTAACGGCCAAAACAGCGTTACGGCGGCAGGGGTGGAGCTGCGGGAGGAGACCGCGCCTGTACTGCGTACCGGCGTCGTGCCGGCGGCATGCATCGCTGTAAACACAATGGACCGCCAGCCAGAAAACGGCGGATACCAGAACGACATCGGCTATACGCTCAATACGAGAGACAGGCATGCAGTCGTCTACGACGCCAAGGGAAATGGCAGCGGCGCGGTATGCCCAACCTTGACCGGCGATCACGAAAACCGTGTTACAGACTATACGGCGGTATGCGTTGCAACCGGACAGGCGAATGCGGAAACACTGACTGAGATAAGTCCGACGCTGAACTGTAACCATGAGCAGCCAATCGTATTCCGGTACTCGTTTGCCCGTCGTCTCACCCCGCTGGAATGTGAACGGTTACAGGGATACCCGGACGACTGGACGGTGCTGCAGAAGATAACCGATATGACGGATGAAGAATACGCGTTCTTTTCGTGGGTGTGGCCGCTGGATAAAAGCATGAAGCAGGGCAGGCCCATGGATGAGATTAAGCCTCCCAAAAAGGAGAAACTTATCCGATGGCACAATAAGCTGGACAGCGACAGCGCCCGGTATAAGGCGCTGGGCAACAGCATAGCAATCCCGCCGTGGAAATGGATATGTAAACGGATCAGCGCCATGTACGAGCGGGACGCGACGATGGCGAGCCTGTTCGATGGGATAGGGGGATTCCCATATATATGGGAGCAGATCAACGGGAAAGGGTCTTGCGTGTGGTCGAGCGAGGTAGAGCCGTTCCCCATGGCGGTGACATGGTACAGGTTTAACGGAAAGGAGTGAAGCGGATGCAGCATCAGACTTCGCTATTCCGAGGCC
>URYP01000142.1 GCA_900552115.1 uncultured Oscillospiraceae bacterium
CGGTGGTGGCGGCGCTGCTGATCCGCGCCATCGGCGATCAGCTGGTCTGCGTGCATGTCAATCATGGCCTGATGCGTAAGGATGAGTCGGAAAGTGTGGTGCGGGTGTTCCGCGATGAACTGAAAGCGAATCTGGTTTATGTCGACGCTACGGATCGCTTCCTTGGCAAGCTGGAAGGGGTGGCCGATCCGGAGCAGAAGCGCAAAATCATCGGCGGCGAGTTCATCCGCGTATTTGAGGAAGAGGCCCGCAAGCTGTCTGGCATCGAGTTCCTGGGACAGGGCACCATTTATCCCGATATTATCGAAAGCGGTACAAAAACCGCCAAAATGGTGAAATCCCACCATAACGTGGGCGGACTGCCCGAGGATCTGGAGTTTTCCCTCGTCGAGCCGCTGCGCCAACTGTTTAAGGATGAGGTGCGCGCCTGCGGGTTGGAGCTGGGCCTGCCCCACAGCATGGTCTACCGTCAGCCATTCCCTGGTCCGGGATTAGGGGTGCGCTGCCTTGGCGCCATCACCCGTGAACGTCTGGAGGCCGTGCGGGAATCCGACGCTATTTTGCGGGAGGAATTTGAAAAAGAGGGTCTTGACCGCACGGTATGGCAGTATTTCACCATTGTCCCCGATTTTAAATCGGTGGGTGTGCGGGATCATGCCCGCAGCTTTGAATATCCGGTCATTATCCGTGCCGTCAACACGGTAGACGCCATGACCGCGGAGATCGAATGCATCCACTGGCCGGTGCTGCAGCGGATCACGCGCCGTATTCTTGCTGAGGTGAAACATGTCAACCGCGTTTGCTACGATTTGTCGCCCAAGCCCACGGCGACAATAGAGTGGGAATGATATCACTTGCATAAAAAGACCCGAAAGCCCTGTGTCTGCAAGTGTTTTCGGGCATTGGAGGGAACTATCAGCTACGGGAGCAACGGCAAAATTTTTTCTCTTAATGCTCGCATGCCGCCTTATAGGAGTGGTGAATAACAACACAAAAAAGAGAACGGTAGAGTGACCGTTCTCTTTTTCTATATTTTTGTAGTAAGCCTCTTGACAAAAGTACGAAATCGGACTATTATGTACAACACCAAGGGGTTGGGAGGTTAAAATGATGGATGGGATCACCGAACAGTTGAAGCGGTTCAACTATTTGGCCAGCGAGATAGATGCCGCGTATCATGCGGCATCCGTGAAATTGGGGCTGTCGGACAGCGCCATGCAGGTGTTGTATACCGTGAGTTATTTTGGGGATCGCTGCCTGCTGAGCGATATATACAAACTATCTGGCACCAGCAAGCAGACCATCAATTCGGCACTGCGCAAGCTGGAAACAGAGGGGTATATCCGCCTGGAGATTCATAGCGGACTGAAAAAAGCGGTGCTTTTTACACAGGCAGGTAAGGAAAAGGCCGAAAGGACCGTTAATAAAATTATTGAGCTGGAAAACCGCATTTTTAAGTCCTGGCCGCCAGCCGACCGCGAAACATATCTGGAACTCACGAAACGGTATCTGGTCGACTTTCAAAACGGTTCCAGAAACTTATAAAAGGAGAAAATTGTGCACATACAGTTATCGGACCGCTTTTCCTATAAAAAGCTGTTGAGGTTTACACTGCCGTCCATCGTCATGATGATATTCACCTCGATATATGGGGTGGTAGACGGTTTTTTTGTTTCGAATTATGCGGGAAAAACTCCTTTTGCAGCCGTTAATTTTATCATGCCGTTTATCATGATTCTGGGCGCTTTCGGGTTTATGTTCGGCACGGGGGGCAGCGCTCTCATTTCCAAGACCATGGGCGAGGGTGATATGCCGAAAGCCAACCGGCTGTTTTCCATGCTGGTGTATATATCCCTGCTGGTCGGAATTGTAATCGCTGTCCTGGGCATGGTATTTATCCGTCCCATAGCGGCCCTACTGGGGGCAAAAGGAGCCATGCTCGACGGCTGTGTCCTGTATGGACGCATCATCCTGGCCGTAATCCCGGCCTTTATGTTGCAAATGGAGTTTCAAAGCTTTTTTATAACAGCTGAAAAACCACAGCTCGGCTTGGCCGTAACCGTGGCCGCCGGCGTCACGAATATGGCGCTGGACGCGCTGTTCGTTGCCGTTTTTCCCTGGGGTATTGCCGGCGCGGCCGCCGCCACGGCTATCAGCCAAATAGTGGGCGGACTTATTCCGCTGCTGTATTTTGCCCGGCCCAATACTAGCCGGCTGCGGCTTACAAAATTCACCTATGATGGAAAGGCTTTGCTTAAAACCTGTACCAACGGCTCCTCAGAACTGATGAGCAACATATCCATGTCGCTGGTTGGTATGCTGTACAATGTACAGCTTATGAAATACGCCGGCGAGGATGGCGTGGCGGCTTATGGCGTTCTAATGTATGTCAGCATGATTTTCATGGCGGCGTTTATAGGATATTCCATCGGCACCGCACCGGTCATCGGCTTTCATTACGGCGCTCAAAACCACCAGGAACTGAAAAGTCTCAGGAAAAAAAGCCTGGTGCTGATCATCGCTTTTTCCGTGGTGATGCTGATCCTGGGAGAGGTGCTGGCCCGGCCGCTCTCCATACTTTTTGTGGGCTATGATCCGCAGCTGTTTGAGATGACGCTCAGGGGCTTTGCCATTTACTCCTTTTCTTTCCTGTTTTCCGGCATTGCAATATTTGGCTCCGGCTTTTTTACAGCGCTCAACAACGGCCTTGTGTCGGCGCTTATATCCTTTCTGCGCACGCTGGTTTTCCAGATCGCGGCCGTGCTTGTTTTGCCGCTTATCTGGGATATCGACGGTATCTGGGTATCCATTGTTGTGGCGGATTTGATGGCGGCAGCCGTAACGGCGGCGTTTCTGGTGGGAATGCGTAGAAAATACAGGTATTGACCACATACGACGAGAAGGCGGCCGGGACAAACCGGCCGCTCATTTTGTGTTCGCCCTACGGCATTGGAAACAAACTTGCCTTTGGCGGCATATAGCGGTATAATCCATATACTATTGCTATACGGGAGGAATGGATATGCGTGAAAGCCGGTTGGACCGCGGGCAGGCGCTCGCTTTGCTGAAGACCTATAATAAGGAGCCGTTTCACATCCTGCACGCGCTTACGGTCGAAGGAACTATGCGCTGGTTTGCCAAAGAGCGAGGCTTTGCGGATGAAGAGGAATATTGGGCAATGGTCGGCCTGCTGCACGATATCGATTTTGAGCAGTACCCCGACCAGCACTGCCAAAAGGCGCCGGAACTGCTGCGTACGGCCGGCGTGGGGGAGGATATGGTCCATTCCATCTGCAGTCACGGCTTTGGCCTGTGCTGCGACGTGGAGCCTGAGCATGAGATGGAAAACATCCTGTTTGCAACGGATGAACTGACGGGACTGATCGGCGCGGCGGCGCGGATGCGTCCCTCCAAAAGCGTTGAGGACATGGAAGTGTCCAGCCTGAAAAAGAAGTTTAAGGATAAAAAATTTGCCGCGGGCTGCTCCCGAGATGTCATCCGCGAGGGGGCCGACCGTCTGGGCTGGGAACTGGACGATTTGTTTGATAAAACGCTGCAAGCCATGCGCTCCTGCGAAAAGCAGGTGAACAGGGAGATGGCGGAACAGGCATAACCTGACTTTTCAGTTGCCACAAGGGAGGCGTCAAGATGGCGGAAGGGTATACTAAAATCGATATGAAAACCTGGAAACGCGCCCAGCATTGTGCGGTTTTCCGCGGCAGCGCGCAGCCGATGTACAGTGTCAGCTTTGAACTGGATATCACCCGGTTTCTGGCAGTTATCCGGACAAAAAAGCTGTCTTTTACGCTGTCGTTCCTCTATGCCGCGGCGGCGAGTGCCAATGGAATCGAAGAATTCCGCTATCGGTTTGTGGATGGGGACGTGGTGCTGTATGACCGCATTGATACCAGCTTTACCTATTTAAACCCGGATACGGAGCTGTTTAAGGTTGTCAATGTGCCGATGCAGGATACGCTGGAGGACTATGTGGCGCTGGCATCCCGCACGGCGGCCGCGCAGCAGGTGTATTTTACCGGCCCGCTGGCTAATAACGTGTTTTCCTTTTCGCCGTTGCCATGGGTGGCGTTTACCCATGTGTCCCATACCGATTCCGGTAAAACGGACAACGCGATTCCTATGATCGACTGGGGACGTTATTATGAAAAGGATGGCCGCATTATGTTGCCGTTTTCGGTGCAGGTGCATCATTCGTTTGTCGACGGGGTGCATATCGGCAAGCTGGCGGATGCGCTTCAACAGTTTTTGGATGAGTACGAATAGGAGGACGGTTCCATGCTGATATCCACGAAGGGACGGTACGCGCTGCGGGTCATGATTGATTTGGCGGAGCATGTCGGCGGCGGGTATATCCCGCTTCACGATATTGCCGCGCGGCAGAAAATATCGGAAAAATACCTGGAAAGCATCTTGTCCGTGCTATCCAAGGCCCGGTATCTGGAAGGCCTGCGGGGCAAGGGCGGCGGCTACCGTCTGACCCGGCCTCCCGAAACCTATACGGTTGGCAGCATCCTGCGGCTGACGGAGGGAAGCCTCGCACCGGTTGACTGTCTCAAGCAGCCGGATAATATCTGCCCGCGGGCGTCGTCCTGCCGCACCCTGGCTATGTGGAGGGAATTTGGGGAGCTGACCGACCGGTTCTTTGATGGGAAAACGCTGGCCGATCTGGCGGCGTCCCCGGACGGCGGGGATTTTGTGATCTGATAATCATACACCATAAATGGATGGATTAGGGACATACCTATAAAGCAGGCGTTAAAATTTTTTCTTGACAAAACGGGTGAGTCTGCGTATAATACCGTTAAACCTATAGGATTGGTGGGTTAATAAATGGGCATTCATTTTATAACGCTGCTGCGGAAAAATTATCGTTTTGGGCGCAT
>URYP01000143.1 GCA_900552115.1 uncultured Oscillospiraceae bacterium
ACTTCCAATCCTGCGACAGCACCTCCAGCGTGAAGCGGTGGTTGATGTCCTCCACCACCCGGTTGATGGCGCTGGTCAGCTCATTCTTGTCGTACAAATCCCGCAAATGACGGAAATGCCCCTCATACTGATAGCAGCGCAGAGAGTGCTGGATGTTGCGGGCAATGGCGGTGTCCACGTATTCGTCGGTACTTTCCTTGCTGGCAAACGTGGAGGTCTCGTTGTAGTGAACACCGCCGAGACTCATGGTGCCGCCGTAGCGGATATACTCGTCGATGCCGTGGATGCCGAGGACGGATTCAAACTCTCGGTAAGGGATGAATGTGGTGTGCAGCAGGATGCAGCGGTCGTAAAGCTGCTCGTCCTCTGTAAAGAGGAAGCCTAGCGAGTCCGTGCCGGAGACAGATCCCCACAGGGAGTATACTGGCTCATTAGGCTGAAAAGGACCGTACCCTTGGGAAACGTATTTGCTACCCAATCGATCACCCGGCGGGTATTGTTTACATTGCGCGGCAAAATTAAGTGACGAATCAATACGCCGTTTGTCAGCAAACCATCTTTATCCATCCGGTAGGCGCCTGTCTGACGCACCATTTCGATAATCGCGTTTTTCGCTGTCTGCGGATAATCCTCCGCGCCGGAATAGCGGGCCGCCGGTTCTGTAAGCGCGTATTTCATATCCGGCAGAAACACCTGGATTTTCCCCTCCAGCCGCCGCAATGTTTCCACCCGGTCATAGCCGCCGCTGTTGTATATCACCGGCACGGGCAGCGGCCGTTCAAGCGCTTTGCCTATCGCGTGGGCAAAATGGGTGGGATTGACCAAATTGATATTGTGCGCCCCTTTGTCTATCAATTCCTCAAATATGGACCGCAGCCGGGCGGCCGACACCTCCTGCCCAAAGCCCTCCGCACTGATTTGATGATTTTGGCAGAATACACAGCGCAGGGAACAGCCGCTGAAAAAGACCGTGCCCGACCCCTGCGTACCACTGATACAGGGCTCCTCCCCAAAATGGAGCGCCGCCCTGGCCAAACGGGGACGCTCCCCCATCCGGCAGTATCCCTCCGGTCTCACACGTTCGCAGCGGCGGGGGCAAAGCGTACAAACGGCCATGCCGTCTCCTCCTTTTACAGCGCCGGCAAGCGGCGGCGCTTCTTTGCCGTACCAGGAGCGATACGGCGTATGTTTATACAATAATCTGTACTTTATTGTACCGTGCGGCCCGCCGTTTGTAAAGGCGGCGTACGTCAATTTCAGGAAATTGCACCGGCTTTGATTGACATCAGCCCGAATCGGCGTATAATAAAGATAGACAGGCATGAGCTGTCATCATCCGGGGGCGTAAAGGTTTCGACAGGGATGGTACGGCACGGTAAGCGAGTAGCGGTGCGGAACCGCTATAAAATCCGCAACCTTAAAGAATAAACGACAACAAAACTGTTGCTCTCGCGGCCTAATTAGGCTGCCGTCTTTACCCGCAGTACCGCGGGCGGGATAAAGGCGTCGATTAGCGGTGAACGTGAACGCTGTTAGGCCACTGGCGGCGTCATGACGGGGTGGCTACCGTAACCAGCAGCCTGCCGACCGGCGGCTGGTGAGGGGAATCCTAAAAGATCGGCTGCACTCGGAGAAAGCCGTGTCAAGCTGTTTTTGGACAGGGGTTCGATTCCCCTCGCCTCCACCACGCCGCGGCAAGTCCTTTTGGCTTGCCGCGGCTTTTCTTTTAATTAGTCCCGCTCGGCGCCTATTCGGTAACAAGCGCCTCTCACTCTTTACGGGTGTGCAGTGGCGCTAGGAATCGCCTGTAGCCGCTATAACATAAAACATTTTTTAGTGAAACGGCGCAACCGCTTTTCACCGCTCGCTTACATGCTTTTAACTGGTTATTCTCTTTTTACTCAAAAGAACCCGTTTCTGTTCGTTTGCATTATAGAATAGACAATCTTGGAATATGGGGTGCGGCGTTGTGAAAAAGTATATATGTGTGTTCCTATCTTTTATATTGACGGCGATATCCCTGACCGGGTGTAATCCGTCAAAAACCGCATCCACTCCCCCCACTGGCGATACGGCTTTTTTGGGAGATGAGCTGACGCCTTTGAAGGGGGGACCGGATTTTTCCGGTGATACGGTAAACACATCGATTTATGGCGATATATTAAAGATAGACGACATAACGCCAGGCCTGAATACGTATACAATGAAAACCACCATGTATTCGCTCACCGAACAGAAAATACTGGGACAGACGCCTTTCCTGCCGGAGGGCGACTGGAATACAGGAAGCATCGACGGGGGATTTTATGCCGCCGCACTGGATCGCTGTGAACTCATTCTTTTCAACAATGCATGCCAAGAAACAATGCGCAAAAAGCCTGCGGACACCGGAAACCTGTGGGCTTTTGCTGCCGTAAGCCCCGACAAGAAATATCTGCTGTATGGCAATGCACAGACCGCTGAAATTCATGTGTATACCCTCTCCGACGGCTCTCAAAAAAGGGTGGGAATATTTAGTGGATATATTGACGTGGCAGGCTTTACAAACGGCTGTTTTTATCTGAGGACAGGAGAGGGCGCGTTGATTAAAGTCGATCCCGAGAAGGATAGATCCGAAGTTGTTCTTGTGGATATACGACTGAACGTCCTATCCCCCTATTATAGTCTGGGCAAAACCGATGATAATTTTATGGTGAAAACACCGGATCCCTCTCCGCTGCAATACACAGAAATGACGTCCATCGATGAGGTGCCGATTGCGACCGGTGAACCGGGCTTTATCACCAGTGCGTCGGAGATAGACAGTGATCTTCTGCGTGTTTACCGGGTTAAAGACGCAGAGATGTTTACCATCAAAGTGCCGTATACCGTACTACAAGTGTACTTTGACGATGAACGGATGGTTATTACGGCAAAAGATATGGAATCGGGACAAATCAAATTGTATCTTCACGATGCCCAGTCGGAAAAAGCCTCTCCTATTCTGTTGTATGATACGGATAAAGCACCTTCGAACGACAAATCACCAAACCTCTCTGAATCCAATCCTGCGGACAGCGAATCGGAGGTCCCATCCGCCGCAAGGGTATGCATTAAGGGGGTTCCTGTCATCGCACAGATGCCGGACTATCCGACCGGATGCGAATCGGTCAGCGCCGTTATGGCCTTACAATTTGCCGGAAAAGACATGTCTGTAGATGCGTTTATTGATGATTACCTGGAAAAAAGTTCTGATTTTTATAAGGAGGACGGTTTACCTTACGGACCGAATCCATATGAGGTTTTTATCGGCAGCCCCAGAAGCAGCCGCTCATTCGGCTGTATGGCACCGGTGATTGAAAAGGCATTGGTTAAAGTATATTCGTCTGATCAATTTATAACAAACACCACGGGCAAAACCATGGAGGAATTATGCCAAACCTATATTGATAAGGGCATCCCCGTTATGGT
Source organism: uncultured Oscillospiraceae bacterium (assembly GCA_900552115.1). Taxonomy (GTDB): domain Bacteria; phylum Bacillota; class Clostridia; order Oscillospirales; family Acutalibacteraceae; genus UMGS1474. Next base: position 3,451 of record URYP01000143.1, read on the forward strand.
TTGGGTTAGTATAGAAATGATAGAACCCTATTACACCAGCTGCTGGTATCTTCCAAACGGTGAAAAATACACATGGCTTGCCAATGAACATTGTATGCTTTTAATTGGATACGATCAGGACAATTACTATTTTAACGATCCCTATACGGGCCAGGAAGTAAAATATGGCAAAAGCCTTTCTCAAAAACGCTATGATGCTTTTGGGAAACAGTCACTCGTTATAAACAAGTGATTTAAAGCTAAGAAATAGCCGTATGCTGGTAGCTATTTCGCCAATAAAAACCGCCTTCCTAACAGGAGGCGGTTTTATTAGCTTTGTGAAGAATCAGATGTATGGCGAGACCCGGTTTCGTATACACTATATAGTAGTGGAAACACAGCTTATAAAGAGAGGGCTTATAATGAATCCGTCCTATGAGTTTGACGCGGTGATTCGAAAGAAACCCGATATGGACGCCGCCTATATTGAAATACCGCTTGATGTGAAACGCGTGTTTGGAAAAGGCCGGGTTGCGGTTCATGCCCTTTTTGACGGCGAACCCTACGACGGGCAGGTGGTAAGAATGGGGACGCCCGGCCATATACTCGGCATACGTAAGGATATCCGTCAAAAGATTGGTAAACAGCCGGGTGACACCATCCACGTGATGATACGGGAGCGTGATACGCCGAAACTGGATTACGCCACCGTCGACGCGTATATCCGCCGCTACGATGGCGACGTGCGGAAGCGCCTGGAAACGCTGCGGGAACTGATTCTCGGGTGTTCCCCGGACATTACCGAAAAAATATCCTGGGCCATGCCCACCTTTGTTTTAAAGGGAAACCTGGTGCATTTTGCGGCCGAAAAACACCATGTGGGCTTCCATCCCACCCCATCCGCGATCGAAGCGTTTGCGGACCGGCTGCAAGATTATTCCTGTTCCAAGGGTACAGTGCGGTTTCCTTATGATCAGCCAATGCCCTATCCGTTGATCCGGGATATGGTGATGTTTCGCATCGCAGAACAAATGCGGCTGGCCCCGGATCAGGGCAAACCATAAAGTCGTCCTGTTCGGCCGCCCATAAAGCGTCTGCTGACCGCCGGAGGTAAGCAGGCGCTTTTGCTGTCACGCCGCCATTTTGGTATTCGTCTGCCGGAAAACAAAATCATGTGACAGGAATCCATCGGTATGGTATAATAGTCTCAAACCTATGGTTTGAACCATTGGAAGAATGGTTGTCGCCGCAAGGCGGTTCCTGCGCTAGGGCGCACCTCCGTTCTTCTGGTCTCTGCGAAGTATATGGTATAAGAAGAAAGGCTTACGGGGCAAAGCCCCTCCGCGGCTCTGCCGCGCCGCGCTTTCTTCTGGTCTCTGCGAATATATGGTATAATAGTCTCAAACCTATGGTTTGGAGCCAAATGTCTTTTGCTAAGCAAA
>URYP01000144.1 GCA_900552115.1 uncultured Oscillospiraceae bacterium
GAACTGAATATCGTCACGATGATGCTGCGCATCCTCCTCGCCGTGCTCTGCGGCGCCGCCTTTACGTAATCCGCAATCGCCCGGGCGGCGGCGATCTTCATCGCATCGTTGATATCCCGCGCCCGCACGTCCAGCGCGCCGCGGAAAATACCCGGGAACGCCAGCACATTGTTGATCTGGTTGGGGAAATCGCTGCGTCCGGTTCCCACTACGGCGGCGCCAGCTTCTTTGGCCAGCTCCGGCATGATCTCCGGCACCGGATTGGCCATGGGGAACAAGATGGGCTGCGGATTCATCCGCTTTATCATCTCCGGTGTCACACAGCCGGGGGCGGATACGCCGATAAACACGTCCGCGCCCTCCAGCATATCCGCAAGCGATCCCGACCGCTTATCGCGGTTGGAAATGCGCGCCATCTCCTCTTTTTCCGGATTCAGGCCGTCCCGGCCGGCATATATGGCGCCCTGTCGGTCGCAGAGAACCACATCCTTCAGCCCCATGGCGATCAGCAGCTTGATAATGGCGATTCCCGCCGCTCCGGCGCCGCTGGTGACCACCCGAATGTCCTCCATCTTTTTGCCGGTCAACTTCAGCGCGTTGAGCAGGGCTGCCAGTGTAACCACGGCGGTGCCATGTTGGTCGTCGTGGAAAATCGGGATGTCACAGCATTCCTTAAGCCGCCGCTCGATTTCAAAGCAGCGGGGCGCGGCGATATCCTCCAGATTGATTCCGCCGAAGCTGCCCGCAAGCAGCCGGACCGTATTGACAATGTCGTCCACCTCTTTGGAACGGACGCAGAGCGGTACCGCGTCCACGTCGCCAAAGGCCTTAAACAGAGCGCATTTGCCCTCCATCACCGGCATGCCGGCCTCGGGCCCGATATCGCCCAGTCCCAGCACGGCGGTGCCGTCGGTCACCACCGCCACCAGATTGGCGCGGCGGGTCAATTCATAGCTTTTATCGACATCCTTCTGAATTTCCAGGCAGGGCTGGGCCACGCCGGGCGTATAGGCCAGGGAAAGATCCTCCCGCGTTTCCAAAGGCGCGCGGCAGATCACCTCGATTTTACCTTTCCATTCCTTGTGCTTTTTTAAAGACTCGGCTGCGTAATCCATGTGACGGTTCCTGTCCTTTCCTATGATTTTCTGTTTTCTACAGTAGCATTTTCCGTAGAAAAAGTCAATCTTTCCCAAAAGGTCTTGCCGGGGGGCGGCGGCTGTGCTATACTCTTGTCAGTTGTTCCATTTGGGACACATAGGTGGTGATGACAATGACCCATAAGCAACCGACCGGCAGCCCGTGTTTTTTATTCGACGGCTTTTCCGCCGCCGAGCAGGAAGCGTTCTGGCAGGAAATGCCTCCTCCCCTGGCGTTTGAAAAAGGCGCGTCCATTTATTCGACCGATTGTTTCAGACCGGCATTGGGCATCCTATGCCAAGGGGAGGCGCGGGTGATCCAGATCGACGCCGAAGGGCATCAGGTCATCATGAATGTGCTGCAGGAAGGCGATATTTTGGGGGCGGCCGCTCTCTTTGACGAACCGGAGGCGTATGTCAGCAACATCGTCGCCCTGCGGCTCTGCGAGGTGCGTTTCCTGTCCCAGAGTCTGCTGGAAAGCTGGATGCAGCGCGATTTCCGCATCGCGCGCAATTACATCCGGTTTCTGTCGGGACGCATCCGGTTTCTCAACCGGCGCATCGCCGGCTTCACCGGCGGCACGTCCGAAGACCGCCTGCTTCTGTATCTGCAGCAGCACCGGCGGGCGGACGGGCAGGTTGATTTGCCCCGGCACATGACCGATCTGGCCCGGGCGCTGGATATCGGCCGTTCCAGCCTGTATCGTTCGCTCGACGCTCTGGAAGCCGCCGGCGTCATCAAACGGGAACAAAAGAAAATCTGGTTAGTTTGAAAAGGAGAGTTTTGTGATGAAAAGCGTAAAAAGAGCGGCCTGCTTAGGCCTGAGCGTGCTGATGGCGAGCCTGATGCTGGCCGGCTGTTCGCAGGACAAGACCCCGGACAAGGACAATTCGACCGGCAGCACCGTGAACGAGGCCATTGATATCCGCATGGCGGTCATCAAAGGCCCAACCGGCGTGGGCGCGGTTAACCTGTGGGCCAACCAGGACGAAGGCACGGCCAGCAACCGCTATACCATTGAAACGGTGACCGCCCCCGATGCCGCCGTGAGCAAGATCGCCAGCGGCGACGTGGACGTGGCGGCGGTCCCCACCAACGCCGCGGCCGCCCTGTATGCGAAAACGAACGGCAATGTGCAGGTTTTAGCGGTCAACACGCTGGGCGTTCTGTATATGATGGAGAACGGGGAAACCATCCAGAACGTTGCCGACCTGAAAGGTAAAACCATTTACTCGACCGGCCAGGGAGCCAATCCGGAATATGTGCTGAATTATATCCTGGAGAAGAACGGCCTGACCCCGGGTAAGGACGTCACCATTAAATTTGTGACCGAAAACGACGAGCTGGCCGCCCTGATGATTAAGGGCGACGCTTCCATCGCCATGGTTCCCGAACCGCTGGTGACCACGTTGAAATCCAAAAAAGCAACCCTGCGCACCGCTTTGAACATGACAGAGGAATGGGACAACGTGGCGGACGGCAAAAGTTCCCTGATGATGGGCTGCATCGTGGCCCGAAAGGATTTCGTTGCTGCGCATCCGGACGGCATCCGCACCTTCCTGCAGGAATATGAGGCTTCGATCGAGCGGGCCAACGCCATGCGTCCGGAAACCGCCAAGCTCTGCAAAAAGTATGGTATTATTGATGATGAAGCCGTGGCGGAAAACGCTATTGTTGGCTGCAACCTGGTATATATGGAAGGCGAAAAAATGAAAACTCAGCTTTCCGGATACCTGGGCGTTTTGATGGACGCCAACGCCAAATCGATTGGAGGCAAACTGCCCGATGACGCGTTCTACTACCTGGGCGAAAAGGCTTAAAAGAACGGGGCTGGCGCTGGCGTCAGCAGCCTTCTGGCTGCTATGCTGGCAGCTCATCAGCATGGCGGTGGCGCAGGAGTTGTTGGTTCCTGCGCCCCTCGTCGTTCTCCACGCCCTGGGGGATCTGGTCGGCACCGCCCATTTCTGGTCGGCCACCGCCCTCTCTTTGGCACGCATTGTGGGCGGCTTTTTGGCCGGCGTGGCCGTCGGCTCCCTGCTGGCGGTTCTGACAACGCGGTTTCCTCTGGCAAACGCGTTGTTTTCTCCCCTGCTACGGATCGTCCGCGCCGCGCCGGTGGCCTCCTTTATCATATTGGCGCTGGTATGGATACGCACCGACACGCTGCCGGTGTTTATCTCCTTTTTAATGGTGACGCCGCTGGTGTGGGGTAATATGACGGAGGGCATCCGCCGGACGGACCCCCAGCTTTTGGAAATGGCCAGGGTCTACCGTTTCGGCGCGCTGAAAACCTGGCTGCACATACGCATCCCATCGGTCATGCCTTATTTTCTCTCCGCCTTGTCCAGCGGGTTGGGATTCGCCTGGAAATCCGGCATCGCCGCGGAGGTGATCTGTCAGCCGGCGTTCTCCATCGGCAAGGAGTTGTACAGCTCCAAGCTGTATCTGGAAACGCCGCAGGTGTTTGCCTGGACAATTACCGCCGTCACGCTGAGCATTTTGCTGGAAAAAGGAATTTACCTGGCGGCCCGCCGCCTGGGACGCCGTTTTAATCTGCAGAAGGAGGGATAGGCCCATGGGCATCCGCTTTGAACACGTGTTTTTTGCTTATCCGCCGCATCCCATTTTTGAGGACGTTTCCTTTTCCCTGCCGGAAAGCGGTTGCGTTTGTTTTTTCGGCCCGTCGGGGTGCGGCAAAACCACGTTGCTGCGGCTGCTGTGCGGCCTGGAACAACCGCAGTCAGGGCAAATTGCCGGGCGGGATACCATGAGTGTGGCCGCCGTGTTCCAGGAGGACCGCCTGCTGCCCTGGCGGACGGTGGCGGATAATGTTCGTCTGGCGGCCCCGGGTATAACGTCTCAGGACGCCATGCGGCAGCTCGAGGCGGTCGGGCTGGAACACGCTGCCGCCGTATACCCTTCTGAACTGAGCGGCGGTATGAAACGTCGGGCAGCCATTGCCCGTGCCTTGGCGGCCGACGCCGACTTGTTGGTTTTGGATGAGCCTTTCACCGGCCTGGACGCTGCCCGCGCGGCCGTAATCGCTGAACATATCCGTCGGCAATACACGGAACGGCTGGTTATAATGGTTTCTCACTCCCCGGAGGAAGCCGCCTATATGGGGGCGCAGATTTGGGAATTACCATCCTCCCCGCCCCAGACGGGATTTATATTTAATCGCTGAAAAAATTTGGGACAACCCTCTTGACAAGCCCGGCATTTTCGTATAAAATAGGCCAAGTGGTTTTCCACATGGGGGCGTAGCTCAGTTGGTAGAGCGTTCGGTTCGCATCCGAGAGGTCAAGGGTTCGACTCCCTCCGTCTCCACCATGTCGCCGCAAGCGGTATCTCGCTTGCGGCGATTTTTTGCGTATCATGTGCTTCTTCCCTAACCCGCTAAACGGTATGTTTAGCGGGTT
>URYP01000145.1 GCA_900552115.1 uncultured Oscillospiraceae bacterium
GGCAGGCGGGGGCTTCCAGCCGCCCGCAACGGCCGACTGGCTGCCAAACTTTTTTGGCCCCCCCTCTCTCTCCGGCGACGAAGCCCGATTGACAAGGCGCTGCCGTCCTATTATAATAGGATATATAAAAATCTTTTAAGAAATGGGAAATTTTGATGAAAAAACAGCTATGCTTTTTTATAACCATCCTGTTTTTACTGGGGATGACCGCCTGCAGCAGCGAAAAGGCGCCTGGTGGCGGGGACAGCTCGGATACAGGGGCTCCCGCTCTCATCGGGATGGCGTATGAAGACGTTATGAACACCCCCGCCTATGCCGAAACCTATACCATTGAAAAATCCGAACAATACAGCGACACGGCGGAGAAAGGGATTATTACCGACCAGAGTCCGCGCCCCGGCCAGTCCATGCGCTCGGATGTAATCCGCATCGTGGTCAGTAAGGGGCCGCGGTACGCCACGACTACCACCGCTCAAGCGATCCGCAAAAAGGTCCCCCGCGTCACGGATGAGGTGGTGGAAGACGCCATCCGTGAGCTGACAGAAAAAGGCTTTAAAGTTGAAGCCGGTAATACGGTCTATATCAACAACGAAACCTATGAACGGGGCGTGGTGCTGTCCCAAGAGCCGGCGGCCGGCACCTATGAACTGACCGGCACAGAGGTTGTGCTGACGGTATCTTCCGGTTATGTGGACGCCAGCATCGACGTGTCGTTCCCCCGCAGCGAAAAAACCATTAACTTGCAGGTGTTTGTGGATGGTAAAAAACAGACGGAAAAGGACTTGAACGTGCCCCTGACGGATCTGCTTGTCATGGATCTGCAGTCGTTTTCCTTTACCACCACTTTGCAGAAATCGACCTATACTGTGGAAGTAAAAGCCGCACTGAGCGGCAGTAGCCAGTTTAAATCCTACGCGGCCTTTACGGTGAACGGTCTGACCGGGGAGGTCAGGCAAACAGCGTCCCACACGCTGCCATAACGAAGGAGGGATTTCCATGTCTACCCTGTTCCGTTCCTGTCTGGCGCTGACGCTTTGCGGTATTTTGGCGTTGAGCGCTCCGTCCGCGCGGGCGGCCTCAACGGAACCCACTTACACACCGGTGTCTACCAAAGCCGATCTTGACCGCATTCGGCAAAATCCCAGCGGTCATTACCGGCTGACGGCGGACATCGCCTTTACCCATGAGGATTTTGCGCCCGGCGGCCTTTTTTATAATGAAGGGGCTGGCTGGCAGCCGATCGGCCCGGATTATGCGGGCCGCTTCACCGGCGAGCTGGATGGAAACGGGCACACCATCTCCGGTCTGACCATAAACATCCGGGCAGAGGGCGGTTCGGTTTATGCCGGACTGTTCGGTCATGCGGGCGGGACCATACGGCGGCTGGTGCTGGCCGACACCTCTGTTACCGTTACCGGCGGCCAATACGTCTATGCCGGCACCATTGCCGGCGCGGGTACCGGCAGCATCCTGTCCTGTGTAGCGGAAAACAGCCGCGTGGCTGTACAGCAGGCGGCGGTGACCGGCAAAGTCGGCGGTATAGCAGGCCGTATGATCGGCGGACGGATGGCGTCCTGCTATGCACAGGGTCGCGTATCCGCCGCGGGATTATCGATGGCGGCGGGCGGCATCACCGGGCAAAGCCGCGCCGCCATGGAAGGCTGCGTCAGCCGCGTCTCTGTTGACGCGCAGGGCGGCGGCGACAGCTATGCGGGCGGGATTGCCGGCATCAATGAAAGCGATATACGCGCCTGCCTGTCCGCAGAGGAATACCGCCTGACCTCGGCTATGGACGGCTCTATCGGCGGCATTACCGGCTGGAACCAGGGCACGGTGTCGGCCTCGCTGGCCGTCGGAACACTCCGGCGGCAGATTGCCCACTATGAATATGTCGGTGGCGTCTGCGGCCTGAACGACGGCACCCTGAGCGCGGATTATTACGCTTTGTCGGGCTGTGCGGATTCTACCGTCTTTTCCGGCGTGAAGGGGCTGACGGATACGGAACTGGAAAGCAGCGCCTCTTACAGCAGCTGGGATTTTGAACGCGATTGGTGCCAAGGACTATGGAGCGGCCTGGCCGTACCCACGCCGCAGGGCGCGGCCGCCGCCTATCTGCGGCTGCAGATTCGTCATGATTTGTCCGGCGCTGTAGACGGGCTGCTATACACCCCCGCATCGCTGGAAACTTACCGCCGGGCAGCGGCACAGGCGGCCGGGCTGGCCGAGAATGCCGATGCGGCGGAATGCGCGCGCGTATGGAACGCCCTGCGCGGCGCGTATCGGCAATTGACTGTTAAACGGCTGGCGGTCACGACGCAGGGCAGCGGCCAGGTGAGCGTAACCGGGGACAACCGTCCCGGCAGCACGGTTCGACTGACGGCCAAACCTGCGGCCGGCGCCCTTTTTTCCGGCTATTGTATCCAGGGGTTATTCACCACGGATCCCATTCGAAACCAGACGGTAAGCGGCAGCGAGTCCGCTGCCGCGTATTTTCGGCCGGCGAATGCCTGCACCGTAGTGTTTCGGGGCAAATATGGCCGGGTGATCGACGTACAGACCGTGCGCGCCGCATCCGAGCTGAAGGCGCCCGCCGCCCCGGTGCTTACCGGCTACCGCTTTGCCGGATGGAACACCGATTTAAAGCAATTGGATTTGTCCTCGGGCTGTGTCAGCGTGGACGCGGTTTATATCGTGGACGACAGCGCCCCCCGCTACCGGGTGACGTTGATTGACGCCACAGCGGATCGGGCGGTGGACGCCCCCCTCCCCTTTGACTCCCGCGTCATCCTTACGCCCGCCGCCAAGCCGGGTCAAACCTTTTCCCACTGGCTGGTAAACGGCGTCTATGCCGGAGCGGAGGAGTCGTATACCCTCTATGTGGCTGGCAGCGATACCGTTAAAGCGGTATACGGAGCTGTGGTGTCCCCCTCCGCCTCGGTTTCTCTGGAGGAACCGCACCTCACCAAAATGCCGTCCGGACGGTATACGCTGTCGGTCGTCGCACAGACATTCAGCCCCGTTGGAGCGACGGTGGTGGAATACGGGGTGCTGTTCGGCGCAGACAGCCGCTGCACCTCCCAGCCGGAGACTTTTACACTGGGCACTCTCTCATATGAAACACAGACTGTGGCCGCCTCGTCGTCCCAGCCGGGCCGGCGATACCTCATTCATCTGCGGGAGATTCCCGCAGGCCGGATGCGATACGCCCGCGCCTATATGATTGTGCGCGAGACGGGTGGGAAGTTGCGGGCGCTTTATAGTCCGGTCAGCGCTATGACGATTCCGGAATAACCGGGAAATCCAGGCTGGCCTTTTGGCATCCTCTTTAAAATACAAATATAAAGTGGAGGTAAGCGAACTGGCTTCCCTCCACTTTTGATATTTTTAGATATCCCCGATTGGTCATCCGGCGCTCTGATCGATCAGCAGTTCCAGCAGCGAGGAGAGCAGCGCGCCGCCGGTAATGATCTCAAACCGGGAATCCTCCGCCCGCTGTGATACGCGCCAAGCCTGAAGCGCCGCGATACGACCGTGCCGCTCCGGTTGGATACGCAGGGTGTAGCGGCGGTCGTTTACCGTGAGGTCCGCATCGTAGCTGGCCTCCAGCGGCCGGGTGTGCGCCCGGCGCGCAAGGTGCTGCACAACCTGCTCGTACTGCGGTTGTTTAAGTTGGCGAATAATCATGTGTGAACCATCCTTTCTCTTATGTAATCCAGCCCAGTCCTAAACTGGTCATGTATACAATAACCGATACTTTCGATTAAAAGGTGGTAAAGATCAGAATGTATTCTATTATCTCAAGATGTTTATATGTTTCACTTCATAAACCCCTCTACTCTTCGAATTAACGCACTCGGGCCGCGCATAGTCTCCCCCCTAACGGCGTGAGACTTTTAAAGAATTCTTGAGGGGATTCTTCTTGTCGTTTCTTTTTGAAATTTAATGGCCTAAACTCTTTTTTCCGCTCAGGCCTCGGGGCCCATCCAACACTAGCGGTGCGCGGCGCATGGCGTTCGATGTACGCCCACCATGTTCTCCTTCTATGCGCTCAGGCCGCGCAGGCCCCCCCTTTCTTAACGAAAAGAAAGGGGGGAAAGATTCGTCAAGGGGGAACCCTTTCGATGGGTTCCCCCGGGTCTTGTAGTAACCCTGACGGGATTCTTTTGCTCGTTTCTTTATCCGTTATAATTGAAATTGGTTGACTATTCTTTTCCCCGCTCAGGCCGCCGCGGCCCCTCCTTTCTTATGAAAGAAAGGAGGCAAAGATCACTGGGGAAACCCTTTCGAGTGGGTTTCCCCAG
>URYP01000146.1 GCA_900552115.1 uncultured Oscillospiraceae bacterium
TGCGGTACGAGGGCGAGCATGTTCCGGCCATTAAGTCGCTGGACGAGGATGGGCTGGTGCTCTATGTGGGCAGCTTCTCCAAGGTGTTGTCGCCCGGCATGCGGGTGGGCTATGCCATCGGTCCCAAAGCCTTGCTGCAAAAGATGATCGTTGTCAAGCAGGGGGAGGACGTCCACACAGCGATCCTCAACCAGATGATCTGCGAAGCCTTTATGACACAGTACGATTTCGAAGCCCATCTCGATGGCCTGCGTACCATTTACCGGCATAAAGCGCGGCTGATGATGGCTCTGCTCGACGAGCATCTGGCCCCGGCCGGAGTGTCCTATCACCCCATACAAGGGGGGCTGTTCCTGTGGTGCGACCTGCCGGACGGCGTCGATATGCCTCAGTTCTGCACCCTGGCGGTTAAGGATCATAAAGTGGCGGTGGTGCCCGGCAACGCGTTCCTGGTTAATGAAAGCGACCCCTGCCAGTCTTTCCGCGTCAATTTCTCCACGCCCACCGATGAGGAAATGACAAAAGGCGTGGAACGCCTGGGCGCTTTCGCCCGGTCCTATATTCTTCATTAAGAGAGGAAGAAACACCATGTCAGAACCGATAAAGACCGAAGCGGACCGCCGCAAGCGGGCGTTGAGCTGCATACAGCCCACTGGCATTCCCACACTGGGCAATTATCTGGGCGCCCTGCGGAATTGGGTTGCCATGCAGGAGGAATTTGAATGCGCGTATGCCGTGGCCGACCTGCATGCCATTACCGTGCGGCAGGAACCGGCCAAGCTGAGACAGCAGATTATGGAAATGTACGCCCTGCTGCTGGCACTTGGGCTTGACCCGGATAAACACCTTATATTCGTACAGTCCCAAGTACCGGCCCACGCACAGCTTTCGTGGCTGCTTTCCTGCTATACCCAGTTCGGAGAGCTGTCCCGTATGACGCAGTTTAAAGACAAATCCCAAAAGCATGCCGATAACATCAATCTAGGACTGTTTGCCTATCCGTCTCTGATGGCGGCGGATATCCTGCTTTATCAGCCGGATTATGTGCCGGTGGGGGCCGACCAGAAGCAGCACTGTGAGCTGACCCGCGACATCGCGGAACGGTTCAATAGCATTTACGGCCCGGTATTTACCGTGCCGGAGCCGTACATTATGAAGTCCGGCGCGCGGGTCTGCTCGCTGCAGGATCCCACCAAAAAGATGTCGAAGTCGGATGAGAACCAGAACGGCTATATTTCTCTGCGCGACGATGCGGATACCATCCTGCGCAAATTTAAGCGGGCGGTGACCGACAGCGAGGCACGGGTTTACCACGATGCGGCCAAGCCGGGCGTGAGCAATCTGATGGATATCTACGCCGCTGTAACCGGCCGGTCGATGGAGGCCATCGAGGCGGAATTCGAGGGCCGTGGTTACGGCGATTTCAAAGTGGCTGTGGCCGAGGCGGTCATTGAGGAGCTGCGGCCCATGCAGGAGCGATTTGCGCTGCTGATGAAGGATAAAGCACAGCTTGAGACCCTGATGAAACTGGGGGCGGAAAAGGCGTCTTATGTGGCCGATCGCACCCTGCGCAAAGTAATGAAAAAAATCGGTTTTGTACAGGTGTAACGGAGGGTAATTATGAATGAGCTGCGGACGCCCCTATTCATGACACACCATGCGCCGGTCGGAAGCTGGGCCAGCTTCACCTTCGGCGCGGACGGCATGGGCGCCAGTATCGATCTGGAGGCCCCCATGGTTTCTGATTCAGCGGATTTCTACGTCGGCGTGGCACAGGATGGCGTGCTGTCGGCGTTTCCTTTCCTGCCTGCCTCTAAAAACACGCCGGAACCTGCCCTGGATGTTCTGGCGGAAGGGAATAAAGAGTCCGCTCCTCCAAAGTCTACGGTTGGCTGGAACTATTACCGTGAGACGGACATCCGCCGTACACTGACCCCCTGCGTCGATATTTACCAGGCGGAAAACGTAACGCTGCGGGTGTATACGCCGCACTACCCCCTCGCTGATCCGCAAAAAGAGGAGATCAGCCCGCTGTCCTGCTGTCCCGGCGTCCTTATGGAGCTGGAGATCGACAACACAAAAGGCGCGACTCCGGCCACCGGTTTCCTTGGTCTTGGCTGGAAAGAGCATGGGCGCCTTTACACGGTTGACACCGCCGGCTATGACGACCTGTCCGGGCTGGGTTACCGCAACGACTGGATGATGGCGGCGGCAAAGAGTGAGCGTGTCTTTACGCTGCGGGGCCACGATATGGAGCAGCAGCTCCGGGATGGCCGCCGCCTGCTTCACCAGACGGGGCCGGGTGCACTGTGCATGGAGGTCCCGGCGGGGGAGAAAGCTACTTTAACCGCTGCGTTCGGCTTTTATAAAGAGGGCGCGGGAAGCAATGGCATTGATACCCGTTATTATTACACCCGCTGTTTTGATTCGGTGGCGGCGGTCTGCCGCTGCCTGCTGGCAAACGCCGGGGATATCGTTTCTTTTTGCTTGAGCGAGGATGTCCGTTTGGAATCCCGGTTGAAAGAGCCATGGACACGCGCCCTGTTCGCGCAGGCGGTGCGGGGGTATTACGCCTCCACCCAACTGCTGATTGGCAAGGACGCAGAGATTTACTACAACGTAGGTGAAGGCGCTTATGTCTGGCGCAATACCATGGACCTGGCGGCGGATCATCTGGCCTGGGAGCTGGAGCGGAACCCGTGGGTGGTGCGGAATATCATGGACCTGTATATCCGGCGTTACGCCTATCGGGATACCGTGCGTTTCCGGGAGTATCCGGGCAAAGAGTTCCCCGGCGGCCTGAGCTTTACCCACGATATGGGCAATTATTTCACCTATTCGCCAGCCGGATACAGCGGCTACGAAAGGGAGACCACCCCGCGGGACGGCTGTTACCTGTACATGACGACCGAAGAACTGCTGAACGGGATATATGCCTTGTCGGCTTATGCGCTGTTCACCGGCGATACAGCGTGGACGGAAAAACGCGCGGATACGGCGCGGGAGCTTCTGCAAAGCCTGGAAAACCGGGACGATCCCGACCCCGCGCGGCGCGACGGTGTTTTGAAAGCGCAGAGCACCCGCTGTGGCCCGCAGGGGAGCGAGAGTACGACTTACGACGCGCTGGATCACTCCCTGTTCGATGCGCGAGGCAGTATTTATGTCCATATAAAAACCATATCGGCCCTGATAATGCTGGAAGAATTTTTCCAGCAGGCGGGTCTAAACGAGGAAGCGGAGCGGGCCGCCGATATGAAGCATAAGGCGGAGCGGGCCCTGCCCTTATTCTGGGATGAAAACCGGAGCTGCCTGAAAGCCAATCTGTATTCCCCCGTGGACAGCGTGGTACTGGCGGCAGTGGAACCGCTGGGTGTTCTCCATTTTCTGGGACTGGACGACCGGCTGGCGGCGGAAACAATCACGCTGCTGGCCCGCCATGCCGAGACCTGCTTAACAGAGCAGGGCTGCGTCGACCCTGAGACCGGCGGCCTGAAGCTGAGCAGTACCAGCAACAATAGTTGGACCTCGAAAGTGGCGCTCAGTCTGTATGTCCTTCAAAATGTGCTGGGATTCGATATACACATGGGACAAATACTCGAGGAGTTTCGTCGCTGGTGCCAGGTCTATGCCAAAAGGACGACCATTTCAGACCAGATTCTGGTCAGCCGCCGCGAAGTCATTGGAGGCTGTTATTATCCAAGGGCGGTCACCATGGCATTCTGGCTTTATCAATAGCATTCCAAACACCTGCCCCAGCGGCAGGTGTTTGTTGCAGGAGGACATTCTATGCAGACAATCCTGGCAGAAAAAGGTCCGGCAGCGGCCATTGTGGTGGCTGCCGGCCGGTCGGTGCGGATGGGAGAGGCCAAGCAGTGGATCAATTTGCAGGGTATCCCGGTACTGGGACATACCCTTCTCGCGTTTGAAGAGGCCCCCTGTATAACAGCCGTTGTGGTGGTGGTACGGGATGAGGATCTGGCCCGTACCCAAGCCCTCTGCGGCCGTCTGGAACTGAAAAAGGTAACCGCTGTGACAGCCGGAGGGGATACCCGCCAGCAGTCGGTGGCGGCGGGCCTTAAAGCCGTGCCGGCCGCCTGCCCCTATGTGGCTGTCCACGATGGCGCACGGCCATTCGTTACGCCGGCGCTGATCGGCCGGGTGGCGGCGCTGGCGGCCGTTACC
>URYP01000147.1 GCA_900552115.1 uncultured Oscillospiraceae bacterium
CAGTCATATACCAATTAGTAGAACGATTAATACCAAGATTATCAAATCTACTTCGCCCGGGTGTTTTCCGGGGTGCCGAATGCGGTGAGGCGGAAATATCCCTCGCCATTTTTACCGAAACCGCACCCGGGTGTGCCGGCCACATGCGCCCGGGACAGCAGCTCGTCGAAAAACTCCCAGGAAGTGCGGCCCTGTGGGCATTCTAACCAGACATAGGGGGATTGGCGGCCGCCCACATGCCAGACCCCCAGCTCCGTGAGGGTATCGGACATCAGCCGGGCATTTTGCTGATAGATAGCCAATTGCCCGCGGCACTCAGACAGGCCCTGTGGGCTAAAGACGGCCGCCGCTGCTCGCTGCACCGGGTAGGAGACACCGTTGAATTTGGTGGTCTGACGCCTTAGCCACATCTGCCTCAAAGACATCCCGTCCCGCGCCAGTTCGCCCGGTACAATCGTATACCCACAGCGGGTACCGGTGAAACCGGCGGTTTTGGATAGTGAGCAAAACTCGATGGCACACTCCCGTGCGCCGTCGATCTCAAAAATGCTGTGGGGCAGAGTTTCGTCCTGCACAAACGCTTCATAGGCCGCGTCGAACAGGATGACCGCTCCCTGCCGGCGGGTGTAGTCCACCCACTGTGCGAGCTGCCCGCGGTCGTATACCGCGCCGGTGGGATTGTTTGGCGAACAGAGATAAATAATATCCGCCTCCTGCCGTTCGTCCGGCAGCGGCAGGAATCCATTGTCCCGGTTGGCGTTCATATAGACGATCCGCCGGCCGGCCATAAGGTTTGTATCCCGGTAAACCGGATAAACCGGATCGGGAATCAGCACGGTATTGTCCGTAGCAAAGAGATCGAGAATATTGCCAAGATCGCTTTTGGCTCCATCGCTGATAAAGATATCCTCAAGGGGGAGACGGACGCCCCGGGCGGCGTAGTAGCCCTGCACCGCCTCCCGGAGGAAGTCGTACCCCTGCTCCGGTCCATAGCCGTGAAAGGTTTCCGGTCGGCCCTGTTCGGCCGTCCCCTCCTGCAAGGCGCGCAGCACCGTCGGCACCAGCGGCCCCGCCACATCTCCGATTCCCATGCGAATGATCTCCGCCTGCGGGTTGTCACGGCTGAAAGCCGCTATTTTTTGGCTGATCGTAGAAAACAGATAGCTGTCTTCCAAGACGGTATAATGGGTGTTGATTTTCATTGGCTCTCCTCCCCGGTATAGATCAGCGGCAGCCGGCGTTTATGGGCACTTTTCTGATGCATGGCCTGAATCCGTTCCACCGTCTCCCGCGGCCCTTCCCCGGACTCGATATAGCGATCCAGTACCGCATAGGAAAAGCCCAGTTCCTTTTCGTCCGTCTGGCCGTCAAACAGGCCGGCGGACGGTTCTTTGGAAATAATCTCACGCGGCGCGTTCAAAAAGCGCAGGAATTCGTAAATTTCGGTTACGGTCAGGTCGGCAATGGGATTCACGTCGTAGGCGCCGTCCCCCCATTTTGTGAAATAGCCGACGTAACCCTCGCTGCGGTTGCCGGTGCCTGCTACCAGGCAGCCCCGGCTCTGGGCAACCGCGTAAAGAGCGGTCATACGCAGGCGGGGCGCTATATTGGCCGACGCCGCGTCGGTGACGGCCTGTACGGCCGATATCCCCTGCATCGTCGCCTGCTTCACCGGCGTGAGATCAATTTCGACGGTGGGAATGCCATACTGCGCGGCAACCAGAAGGCCGTCCTCGCGGTCTTCTCCCAGATTACGGGCGGAAGAACACGGCATGATGACGCCAAGAGTATTGGCACAGGCTTTTCGGCAGAGGATGCCAACCAGCACGCTGTCCTTGCCGCCGGAATTGCCGTAGACGAACCCTTTCGCGCCGGCATCCGCCAGCACTTTTCGCAAAAAAGCGACCCGCTTTTCAGTTTCACAGGCATAATCGCGTGTCATTGCGACGCCTCCTTTCGTGATACGGCCGCCGCCAGGAAGGCGCGGAACAGAGGGTGTGCCTTATTGGGACGGCTTTTGAATTCCGGATGGTACTGCACCCCGATGTAAAACGGATGCTCCGGCAGCTCCATGGCCTCCACCAGCCGGTTGTCGGGAGAGGTGCCGGAAAATACCGCGCCCGCCCGCTCATAATCCTCCCGGTAGGCGTTGTTGAATTCATACCGGTGGCGGTGACGCTCGGCTACCTGCTCCTTATGATAAACTGCGGACAAAACGCTGTCCGGGCGCACCCGGCAGGGATAAGCGCCCAGCCGCATGGTACCGCCCTTGGGCAAATGGCCCTGCTGGTCGGGCATCAGGTCGATGACGCCGTGTTCGCCCTCCGGGTAAAATTCACGGGAGTGGGCGTCGGCGATGCCCAGCACGTCCCGCGCAAAGGCAATTGCCGCAATCTGCATGCCGAGGCAGATACCGAAATAGGGGATGCCCCGTGCACGGGCAAAACCGGCGGCCAGTATCATCCCTTCGATTCCGCGCCGGCCGAACCCGCCGGGCAGGATAATGCCGTCGGCCCCTCCCAACAGCGTTTCCACCGAATCGGGGGTGATTTGCTCGCTGTCCACCCAGTCGATATCAACCCGCGCGCCGATTTCAAAGCCTCCATGACGCAGCGCTTCCGCCACCGACAGATAGGAATCGTGCAGCTTTACATATTTGCCCACCAGGGCGATGCGCACGGTCTGTTTACAATGGCGGATACGCTCCAGCATGGCTGTCCAGTCGGACAGGTCGGGAGCGGACGCCGGCAGCGACAATTCCCGCAATACGATCCGGGCCAGCCCCGCCTCCTCCAGCATCACCGGGGCCTCGTACAGGATGGGAAGCGTTCGGTTTTCAATCACGCAGTCTTCTTTCACGTTGCAGAACAGCGCGATCTTTTTCAGGACGGACGTTTCCACCGGCCGGTCAGCCCGGGCCACAATGATGTCCGGCATGATGCCAAAGGACTGCAGCTCCTTTACCGAATGCTGAGTCGGCTTTGATTTATGTTCCCCTGAACTCTTCAGGTACGGTACCAGCGTGACGTGGATGAACAGACAGTTTTCCTTTCCCTGCTCCAGCGAGACCTGCCTTATGGCCTCGAGGAACGGCTGGCTTTCTATATCTCCCACGGTCCCGCCTATCTCCGTTATTATCACATCAGCATTGCTGGTCTTTCCCACATTGTATATGAAATCTTTTATCTCATTAGTTATATGTGGTATCACCTGCACCGTGCTGCCAAGGTACTCGCCCTTTCTCTCCTTGTTGAGCACGTTCCAGTATACCTTCCCCGTCGTCAGATTCGAATACTTGTTGAGATCCTCGTCGATGAATCTCTCATAATGGCCCAGATCCAGATCTGTCTCTGCGCCATCCTCTGTCACGAACACTTCTCCGTGCTGATACGGACTCATGGTCCCCGGATCTACGTTGATATACGGATCCAGCTTCTGAGCAGAGACCCTAAGCCCTCTGGCCTTCAGCAGCCTTCCCAGCGACGCTGCCGTTATCCCTTTTCCCAGTCCTGAAACTACTCCACCTGTAACAAATACGTATTTAACTGCCATAATTTCCTCCTTAGCTGAATCTGTTTACATAGCATGTCCAAAAAAATACTTAAAGATTATACACCCCTGTCATTGAAAAATACAGAACTTTTTTCATATTTTGCTTCAAAGGTCGCCTGGATGGATAATTTTTTAAACTGCTTCATGTCAACAGAACCTACCATGACCGAGGTATGCGCCTGGCAGCCCTTCAGTTTTGGAAGCTGGTCTAAGGCCAGCTGGGCTGTAGGGTCGGTTGCGGCGCTGACGGACAAGGCGATCAGCACTTCGTCCGTGTGCAGCCTTGGGTTCTTGCTTCCCAGATACTGCGTCTTGAGCTTCTGGATTGGCTCGATGGCCTCCGGAGATATGACGTGTCTTTCATGGTCAATATCAGCCAGTACCTTGAGGGAATTCAGAAGCAAGGCAGCGGAAGCGCCCAGCAGGTTGGAGGTCTTACCCGTGATCATACGTCCGTCGTGGAGCTGGAGCGCCGCGGCCGGTTCGCCGGTCTCCTTGGCTCTTTGCAGGGCGGCATCCACGACCGGGCGGTCATGGACGGTGATGCCGGCCTGGTTCATCAGCATCTCGATCTTATAGACTTCCGCA
>URYP01000148.1 GCA_900552115.1 uncultured Oscillospiraceae bacterium
ACAGCAACACAAATTATTGCATACATAGTATACCGCGCTTTGCGAAGACTGTCAAGAGGGGCGAGGCAATGGACATAGAGAAAATGCTGCTGGAGGCGGCGCAGATGGGCGATAAAGAGGTACTGAAAGAGGCGTACCGGCAAGCCGTACAGGCATATATAAACAGGGTATTGGGCGCGATCATGCCGATGAGCGATGTGGAGCGGCCGTTTGCGTTGGCAGCCCTGCACGGTGTCATATCCGCAATGGAGGCGTCTGCGGACGATCTGCAAATGAGGATAGCCGAAAATTTGACGAAAGCAGGAATGATTACGTCCATAAATCTACCCAGTGCGGACTGCCATTAGTGATATAACGGCGAAAGCCTTTATACAGGAATGTCAATAGGAGGCGAACAACATGTCATGGCGACAAAAACAGGTTGTAGCGGGCATGGACATGATAATGCCGGTGCTCTGCGAGGAATGCCGGCAGGAGTTTGACGACGGATATTACTACGATATAGACGGCTGCCTCCTGTGCGGGGACTGCGTGGACAAGCTGTTCCGCCGGGTGACGCCGCTTGAGGAAACGGGGGATATGCTGTGACGAACTGGAAAGCGCTGGCGAAACCAGACTGTCCATATTTTGGGGAACAGGATTTTGCGGCGCTGGATGAGGTAAAAACGGTAACGATTACCTCCCATAAAATAGAGCAGGTGCAGAATGAATCCGGAAAAAGCCGTAAAGGGGTGCTGCGGTTCCAGGAGGCGGTCAAACCGCTGATCCTGAATGTGACCAACAGTAAGACGATAGCCAAGTTGTACGGCCGGGACGCGGACGGATGGATCGGAAAGCGGATTGCGCTGTATTTTGACCCAAATGTGCGGTTTGGCCGGGAACTGGTAGGCGGTGTGAGGGTAAAAGCGCCGAAGGAGGCGGCGGCGGAATCCCCCTCCTGTAAGGATTGCGGGCAGGCTATAGGGCCGGCCGGTAAGATGACAGCCGAACAGACCGCGGCGTATACCTCCAAAAAATATGGCCGGCCACTTTGCGCGGCCTGTGCTAAGAAGGAGGCGCAGGCGCGTGATGCTGGATAAGGATAACTATTTCAGCCCGGAGATGCAGCGGCAATACATGGGTGTGTCACAGTTTAAGGCGTTTGAAGTCTGCGAGGCCGCCGCGCTGGCGGAAATTGGTGGTACATATGAGCGGGAACAGACGCCGGCCCTGTTGGTCGGGTCGTATGTGGACGCATGGTTTGAGGGCACACTTAACCGTTTCCGGGAGGATCACCCGGAATTGTTTAAACGGGATGGCAGCCTCAAGGCGGAGTATGGGGTTGCACAGCGGGTTATTGACCGGGTGCGGCGCGATTCACTGTTTATGGGCTACATGGCCGGCACCAAGCAGGTAGTCATGACCGGAAGCATCGAGGGAGTGCCAATTAAGATTAAGGTGGATTCCCTGCTGCCGGATAAGATCGTAGACGGTAAGGTGATGCGGAATTTTGAACCGGTATATAAGCCGGGTATGGGCCGGCTGATCTGGCCGGAAGCGTGGGGCTACGATATCCAGGGCGCGGTGTACCAGGAAATCGTGCGTCAGAATACGGGCGATCGGCTACCTTTCTATTTGGCCGCGGCCACCAAGGAGCCGGAACCAAACATTGAGATCGTACATATAAGCCAGCCGTATCTGGATGCGGCGATGGATCGTGTGAGGGAGAGCATACAGCGCTATGATGCGATCAAGGCCGGAGCCATAGATCCGCTGGGATGCGGACATTGCCGGTACTGCCGGGGAAAAAAGATTTTGCATGCACCGATAGAAATGGAGGATTTATTCGATGAATAATGTAACGCTAGCCGGGCGGCTGACTGCCGACCCGGAATTACATATGACAGACAGCGGTACTGAATACGCGGGGTTCACACTGGCGGTAGATCGTAAATTTAAGGATAGAAACGGACAGAAGCAGACTGACTTTATCTGGTGCAAAGCGTGGTCGAAAACGGCGGTATTCCTGCATACATACTTCCATAAAGGCGACGGGGTCATACTCGACGGCCGGATTGAAACACGCCGGTATGAGGATAAGGACGGGAACAACCGGACGATGTTTGAGGTTATTGCGAACGGGCTTGAATTTCCGCAGGGAAGGAAAAGCGGCGAACCGGTGACAAGCGGGACCATCCCGCAGCCAGATTTTGAAGAAATCGTGGACGACGAACTGCCGTTTTAAGGGGAGGGTCTGATCGATGACCATACAGATAGATTCCCGCGAAAAGGCGCGGGCGATAAAGATGATACTGGCTACGTTTGACCGGATGGAGGTCGAATATTTTGTCTCCAAGTTGCCGGTGGGGGACTATATGAGCCTGGATAATCCCCGACTGGTAATCGACCGCAAGCAGAACCTATCCGAGATATGCACAAACCTGTCGGACATGCCCAAAAAGGACAAAAACGGGCGGATAAAGCGGGACATACAGGGCAAACCGCTGAGCGAATGGAACCGCATCAACCGGGAATTACAGCGGGCGCATGAACTGGGAATCAAGCTTGTTTTTCTGTGTGAACACGGCTTCGCTATACATAGCCTTTCCGACGTCCGTAAATGGGTCAATCCGCGGCTGAAAGAATCCACGATGGCGATGTCGGGGGAACGGCTCTGCCGCCGTATGGACGTACTGGAGCGTAAATACGGGGTATCCTTTGTGTTTTGTGAGAAAAAGGATACCGGCCGCCGTATCATGGAACTGCTGGGAGGGTAAAGACATGGCGAACCGAAAAGCCGGATCGTTTATTAAAATCGATCGAAACATCATCCATTGGCAGTGGTTCACGAAGCCCAACCATTTGGTTGTATGGATGTACATATTGATAAACGCCAACTATCAGGACGGGCTGTTCTGCGGGGTAGAGGTAAAGCGCGGGGAACTGGCGATTAGTTATAAGAATCTTGCCAAAAATACCGGGTTGTCGATACAGAACGTGCGGACTGTGATAGATCACTTTGTTTCAACCGGTGAATTGGCTAGGCGCGGCTATCATGATTTTACGGTGCTGACGGTGGTGAATTACGACAAGTACCAGCCAAAGAGGGCGGATTGCCGCACTTCTACACCAAAGTAGACACAATTGGCTTGTTACTTGCTTGTTGATGGCTTGTTGATGGCTTGTTGTGACAATGTGTAAGAACGTGTTAGGCAAGCACCGCATACATGAGCAAAACCGTTAAAATGGCAATCAATGATGAAAAAACGGCGTGTTGGATGGCGTGTTGATATTTTTAGGCTAACAAGCCACTAACAAGCCACTAACATGCAACTAACAACAATCAAAGAAATAAAGAAGTTAAGAAGTTAAGAAGTATGTCTGTCTCTAGTCTCTACTAGAGGTTAGTAGGAGGTGGCATTTTGGACGAGACGAGACGAGACCAATGCGAACATATTTTATCGATATGCCGAGAAAAATGTCCGGGCGTGGAAATCCCCGACTCCATGAGCGACGAGATGATGCGGTGGATTTACGAAGCGGGGGCAGCACTGAAAAAACAGGGCGCAACCTTTACCGAGTTGTTTGACCGGGTGAAAGCAAACGATTTTTTGAGCGGGCGGAAGAAGAACTTCACAGCTCGGTTTGGGTGGTTGATGCGACCGGATACTGTACAGGCGATCCTGTCCGGTAAATACGACGACCGGTTGTCCGCTCCGGTAAAAGAGCCGAAACGGAAAGTCAACTTTTCCATTGCTAAATACGAACGGATGGCGCTTGAATGGAGGCCGGTATATCGTGAGGGGGAGATAAAACCATGACGATCTACATAGCGACGACGGCGGACAAACTGGAACTGCCGTGTCATATCGCGGAAAGCCCGACGGAACTGGCGAGGATACTGCGGATGAACCCGGCGACTGTACGGGGATATATCAGCCGCGGGCAGGTGGCGGGCGGGTACCGGTTCGGGAAAGTGGAGGTGCCGGAATGACCCACGTAGGAGATATCCAAGGGATACGGGGCAGGGAAGTAGAGCCGTTCCCCATGGCGGTGACATGGTACAGGTTGTTTAACGGAAAGGAGTGAAGCGGATGCAGCATCAGACTTCGCTATTCCGAGGCC
>URYP01000149.1 GCA_900552115.1 uncultured Oscillospiraceae bacterium
TACCTCGTAGACCATCCGAACCAGCCGGTCATCTTGTTTTCGGCCCTCCTGATCCCAAGTTTCGTTAAGAGGGCACCAGCCGATAAGGGAGGGATGGTTGTAATCCCGCTTTATCGCTTCCAGCCATTCAGGCAGAATGGTATAGACCGCCTCCGGCTGCGAATGATCCGCACCCCAGTTGGGAAATTCCCCCCAGACGAGATAGCCGGCCCTGTCACAGTGATACAGGAAGCGCGGCTCGAACACCTTTTCATGAAGCCGGGCGCCGTTAAAGCCGAAATCCATCGCCAGCTCGATATCCCGGCGCAGGGCTTCGTCCGTGGGGGCCGTATAAATGCCGTCGGGATAAAAGCCCTGATCCAGTACCAGCCGCTGGAAAACCGGTTTGCCGTTCAGTTTCCATACCATGCCGTCAAAGGAGGTGCTTCGCAGGCCAAAATAGGTAGATACCGTGTCTTCTTCAAAAACCAGTTCCAAATCATACAGCCGGCCGTGACCGGTTTCCCAAAGGTGCGTTTCCGTAAGGCTTAATTCCATACAGGCGGTTTCACCGGCGGTGACGACCGTTTGCTCGCCCACCAGCCGGCCTTTGTACCGGGCGGCGGCGCGCAGAGTTCCCGGGCCGTTCACGTCGGCTTCCACCAAAACGCTGGAGGCGGCCGGGTGGGGAGTGAGCCTAAAATCCGTGATGCGGCGGCACGGCACAAATTCCAGCCAGACCGTCTGCCAGATTCCAGTGGTGCGGGTATACATGCAGCCGTAGGAGGCATACTGCGGACTTTGCTTGCCGGTAGGTTGCAGGGCCCCGCGCGTGTTGTCCCGCGCATACACCGTCACGCTGTTGACGCCGGTTTGGAGATAGGAGGTGATCGTCAGGGTGAACGACGTATAACCGCCGGTATGCTGTCCGGCTGGAGAACCATTGATATAGACCTCACAGGCATAGTCCACAGCGCCGAAATGGAGCAGTACGTCTCCCCGGAGCTGCTCGGAGGAGATCGTAAAATCGCGGCGATACCAAACAGCGTTCATAAAATCCGTGTGCCCGATACCGGAGAGCGGACTTTCGGGACAAAAGGGAACAGTTATGCGGCCGGAGAGGTGATCGACTTTCTCCAATCCCCGCGCTTTGCCGCTGTCGCTGTTGTCGATTTCAAATTCCCATTCACCGTTCAAATTTTGCCACTGTTTTCGATAAAACTGGGGATGAGGATGCTCTGCGCGGGGAATCGCCGTCATAAGAAGACCTCCTTTGGCTATTTCCTAAAAAGAATGAGTTTCCTGCATTATACGGCGGGGATTCTCTCTTAACAAGGGGCGGCACAAAGCTACCTCTATTTTTGGAAGAATGTGGGAAAAGCTGAGGCTCACGTTGTGAAAAAGCCCGAGTACCGGATTCTACCGGTACCAGGGCTTTGATGGGGTCAATCGTCCGGTTCGCTGGAATATTTCAAAATGGTTCCGCTGCGGGCGCCGATTTTGTATTCAAACTCCTGCCCTCCGGCATGGAACGATACTTCGTATTCCTGGTCGTCCTTTTCCAGCTCAACCTCCAGATCGGCCGCCTGCGCTATGGTCACACCCGCATGGCGCAGGGCAATGTCGCGCGCCTTTTCTGGCGCCAGGAAAGCGGCCGCACCGGTTGCCTCGGCGGCGGAGCGGAGGGTTTCTTTTTCAAACCCTGTCACCGCTGCGGAATAGGCGTTGATATCGTATTCATATTTTGCATCCGCCGTCCTAAAAGACACTTCATACATGCCGTCATCGTGATCCAGTTCGATGCGTAGACCGCTGACCTGCTGCTGTGTCAGCCCGGCATGGGACAGGGCGGACTGACCCGCTTTGGCGGAGGATATCAGGGAACGGGCGGTAGACGGTACTCCCGCAGAGGAAGTAGCGACGGGGGTGTTGCTGGTGGAGGTTTGCCCGGTTACGGACGAAAGCCGGTCATCATCATCGTCATCGTTGTCAACCGGTTCTTTTTTCTGCTTGAGAACCGCCCCGGTCAGGGCATCGATATCCGTGTCGTATTCCGTGTTCCCCGCGATAAACTCGACCTCATACACCATGCGGCCGTCTTCCCAGTCCATTTCCACATCGGCATGTGCGATGTCGGTGATGCCGGCATGCTTTTTAGCGGCCTCCAACGCTTTTTTCGTGCCAATATACGCTTTGTCACTGGCGGTTCCGGTCGAAATGATGCCGGTGCTTTCCGCCTTGTCCCCTTTGAGCAGGTTCAGTTCGTTAATGGAACGGGCAGCCAGCTCTTCGAAGGTGAGGGTGGGATGGAGGGCGATGACCTCCTGAATCAGGGCGGCTTTACCGGTGGAGATATGATGATCGTCCGCCAGTTTGCGAAGCGTGTCATCCGCGGTCAGCGACTGGCTGAGAATGGCACCGTCCACCGAGCGGGAGGAAAGCAGCCGGCTGATTTCCTCCGTCAGCCGGCGGTTCAGGTCGTCCTGCTTGGCTGGGTCGTCGTTTTCAACGGTAATCAAAACCGAGTTGGACAATTCATCGATGTATCCATGCTTGACCAGCGAGCCGATCAGGGCGTTAACCGCCACGTTCCAGTCGGTGCCTTTCAAATCCATTCCATCTAAAATTTGTTGGGCGTCATCGTTGAGTGCGCGGGCCTCCAAAACCTTGTCGTCACGGTTCAGCTTCATTTCCAGGCTGGGGTTCACATCCAGCTCGACCAAAGAATCGACCCGGCGCTCGGCGTATATATGGTAGCCGCCCCCGATGCCGACGGCCAGTACCAGGACGGCGGCCGCGGCGGCTATAGCCGTCCATATCCTTTTTTTACCTGTTTTAGGCGTTTGTTCCGTCATGGGGATCACCGCTCCTTTCGCATTGTCGCAGGCGGATTGGATGTTGTCCCAAACGTCGGGTGTACTGTGGTCCAGGGCGCGGTTCAGGCGCTCCTGCAAATTATTCTTCGACATAGGCAACGTCCTCCGTTAATTTAAGTTTCAACTTGTTTAAAGCGCGTCGATAACAGGAACAAACGGTGGATAGAGGCAATTCCAGGCAGCCGGCGATCTCGCGGTGGCGCAGGCCGGCGGTATACAGTCCCACGATCTGCTGTTCCCGGGGGGACAATTCTTCCAGTACGGCCCGCAGAACCAAACGGTCTTCGGTGCTCAGACCCGGCACAGAGGTGTTCCAGAACGTTTCCCACTGTTCCGGGGGGAGGGTGGTGGCCTGTTTTTCATCCCGCAGCCGGTGTAGACACAGGTTTTTGGCAATGGTGAAAATCCAGGCCATGGGCTTTTTCTGGGGCCTATACCGGCCGGCGGCTGCGTGAATCTGGATATAGGTATCCTGCAGCACGTCCTCTGCGTCGTATGGATTCATAAGCAGGGATACCGCCAGTCCATATACCGCCGTCCGCGTGGCGTCGTAGAGCGCGCGCAGCGCTTCCCGGTCGCCCTGCGCGATACCCAGAATCCACTGTTCCAGCTCATCATCGGATGATGTTTCTGTAATTGTTGACGTCAACCAAATCATCATGGCTCTATCTCCTGTTCCTGTCATATAGTTAATCCATGAAAGGGCCGTTTTCTTGCAGGAGGTGCAACTATTTTTTATTTCGCTTTTTAACAAGATTATTGTATCATACGCGCCTCCGCCTGGAAAGTACTGCCGCAGGGCATACACTAAAAAAGAGAACCGCGCCGTTTGGGGCGGTTCTCTTCAGGGCAGTAGATGACCGATGCATTACCCGTTAAGCGGGGAACGGCAACTTTGATATACAATCCATTCCAAAAACGAGTACAGCAGAGCGCTGCTGTTTATGAGAATATAATCCGGCAGACCGGTTGTCCCGGTGGGGATAAGCTCGGTCGCCTGCAAGGCAGCGATGCGATGCCTGCTTTCCGGCTGCACTTTTAGAATGTAGCGGTTTTACGGAAAAATGACCGTTCAAAAAGCAATACAGGATTGTCACGAAACATATAACC
>URYP01000150.1 GCA_900552115.1 uncultured Oscillospiraceae bacterium
TGCTCTTCCGATCTCCTTTTCATTTGGTTACCAAAGGGCCTCGTACTCGTCGCCGTTGAGCTGTTTTTCTACCGTTGCGCCCGGTTCAATTACAATATTCAGCCACTGGTCATTATCCAGGTTGCCCACGACCCGGCCTTTGGCTCCTTTGTGATAGGTCGCATCCGGCAGTGCTCCGCTGCCGTCGCCGTTATTGGAGACGATGGTGGAACCCAGCAAATTAAGGGTACCGCCTTCAAAGCATTCCGCCTCATAGGCACACCAGGAAAAATACTGGACCAGATTGACCGTGCCCCCCTCAACATAGGCCAGCTTGGAATTGCTGCCCCACGCATCCTGATTGAACATGCTGATTTCACCAGAGAAACCTTTTTCCGTCTTGATATTGTAGCCGCCGCCCTGCTGATTGAATACACCCATGGAATTGATCAGGGTCAGTTCGGCCGCACAGTCTCCCTTGGCCACCACACCGTGCTGCGCCGCGTCAAACGCAACGCCCCACATGGTGCCGTTAAAGGAACCGCCGGTATGCGGATCTTTGATGAGAGAAATCTGGGTGTTGACGATAATGTTGAAGGAGGAGAAGAAATCGACGTTTTTGCAGTCCCCCAGAATCATGCCCTTAGTCTGACGGGTGGTGTAGTCGTTAAGCAGGTCGTTGCGGGAGGTTTTGCCGTCCGCCGTCATGCGCTCGCCGTCCGGCTGGTTGGCATATTCGCCCTGCTGGGTCCAGCCGGAATAATTGAAATGCAAGTTTTGCACCACGCCGCCGTCAGTGCCGTTGCCCATCTCCAGGGTGGACTCCATGGCGGCGCCGGTCACATCGTAGATGACGATATCGTCGCAGCGGTTCGTCATGGCGTCGATGGACCGATAAGCGCCCACGATCGCCATGCTCTGGATCCAGGTCGCCTTGTTCGCCTGGATGGTCGCGGGATAGACATGTACCTTTTCCTCGTCAATGGTCGCTTTGTCACTGTACCCCTGTTCAGGATAAAATATCGTAAAGCCTTTTACGCCCGATTCCTCGGCCAGCGTGATGAGAGGCTTGCCGGACGCGTTGTCCTTCTCCCCATAGACATAAAGCTGGGTACCGGCCCAGGTGCTGTTACCGTAATGAGGGCCGTCGAAACTGCCCCTCAGTTCTACGCCCTTCGGCACCGAAAGCGCACCGTTTACACGGTAGACGCCGCCCGGCAGATACACAGTGCCGCCGCCCTTCTTGCCGGCTTCATCCAGCGCATTCTGGATAGCGGAGGTGCTGTCCTCCTCCGGAATGTACTGCGGCGAACCCTTGACCGCGCCGAAATCCGTAACATTAAAGAGCGCGTGCCCGGCCGGTCGGACGTCCGGCGTAAAATCGTGCGTGTATTCCGGCGTGGCGGGAACGTCCCGGTTTTTATCGTCCCGGCGGATACGCGCGTCGTCATCGCTCCAATTTTCACCGGTCACGATATTCGTATCCTGCTTAAAGGTGTTGCCCGCCAGCACCACCTGGTCGACGTCAAACGCCAAATTGAGGGCGGTTTTCTTTTCCTCGAACACACCGTTTGAGCATACCAGATGCCCGCCGTTCATCTGGATAGCGCTGTCTCCCCAGGTTTCAAAGGTGCAGTTGTTCAGGTTGATACCGTAATCCGTACTGTCCACCGCCTGCACGCCGACGCCCTCGCCGCGGAAAGTGGAGGCCGATACCGCCACGGTTCCCCGGTCAAAATAAATTCCCTTGGAGGCTTCGTCCTCGCTGCCGATGATATCGTAATAAATGCCGGCTTTACTGGCTGCGATATCGGCGTAGCTGACCTCCAGCCCGGGATAGCTCATGTTGTCGATGTAAATGCCGACTTCCGCGTTGGTTACAGTCAGCTTGCCAATAGCGTCGTTGCCGTGCACCAGCAGCACACCGTATTTGACGTTGTTCATTTTCAAATCGTACCAGTAGCCCCAGTCCTGCTGGCCGCCCTTGACGCCGATCAGGTTTTCGCGGGTGTATTTGACCAGCGTATCCTCATCGGAGCCAGAAGGGGCGTTATCCAGTTTGCTGTCCACCCAATAGGATGTATCAAACCGTACCCGCTCGATCCGGGGGATATCGTAGGCGTCGGATCCATAAATGCCCATGTTCAGCACGGTGCCGTACAGTCCCCGGATCATCATGGACGAACAGCGGGGATTATAAAAGCCGGTGTAAGAATTGTAAAGCGTTACATTGAGCACCACCGTATGCCCCTCGCCGTAGATGGTGGCCGGATAGGGCGTGATGTCGGACGCTTTCTGTTCGGGATACCAGACGCTGATGTCCCGCAGGCAGGAAGCCCCGGCCAGCCGGATAAAGGCCTCCTTATCCGGCGTTTCGCTTCCTCGCCCCTTGTAGGCCATTAAAATGGTTCCCTTGCCAAGGCCCTTATCGTCCGGGCTGCGCCACTCACCACGCAGGGTGACAGCGGCAGGAACATCCAGCGTTCCCTCCACCCGGTAACGGCCGGCCGGCAAAAACACCACGCCGCCCACATCCTTCAAGGAATCCAGACAGGTCTGGATCACCTCGGTGGCATCGGTTTTTCCAGTATCGTCCGCGCCTTCCTCTTTGGCGTTGACGTTATAAACAATCTCATCCTGGGAGGCCATGCCGGACGACGGAGACGTAATGGCCACATCCCCGGCCACCTGCAGGTATTTTTCCTCCTTGCAGCCGGCAAGGGACAGCGATCCCATCACCATAATCATCCCCATGGCACACGCCAATCCTTTTTTCCATACACTCATGCTATCGGCTCCTTACTGTTGGGTTATTTTATTGGTGGCTATCTGTAAAATGACCAAAGAATCGACCGCCGTCACAAAGCCATCTCCGTCGACGTCCGCGGCTTGCAAGTCTTCCATTGACAGTTCGACCTTATGGGTTGCCGCCTGCAGGGCGAGCAGGGCATCCTCCGCTGTGACGAATCCGTCGCCGTTTACATCCCCGTCCGGACGTGTTGGCTTTTTCTCCAGCCGATCCAGCGCTTCACGAAGCGCCTGAACTGCTTCGTCCACTTCCTCCTGCAGCGCATCGCTGTCGTTGAGAACGGCCCGGGCCAGGTCCGCTTGAACCCTTACCGCCTCAAGGGACGGTTCCGTATAGGTATCCTCCGCCAGACCGCCTGCCGTTTCCACCAAAGCTCTCAAGGCCTCCTTATCAAGGGGGATCAGCCGTGAGACGGCCTGTTCATACTCCGCAAGCGCCTTTTGAATTGTCTGAATATCCGCCGATTCATCGCGGTACACGGTACCGGCCGACGAGAACGCCTTTTCATAGGCCGCTATATCGCTGACACGGCAGCCGGCGGTATCCACCGACTGGGAGAGCGTTACCCGCAGCCGCTGCTTTTCCTGATAAATAGAGGTAAGATCGATCAGCCGCGCGGCGGACAGGGTTATGGTCTGGCCGGTATCCGCCACCAGGCGGATACGGCTGGCCTGGACGAAATCCAGTGGATTATCCGGCTGCAGAGCGTTTACCGGCAGGGACAGGCGGTTTTTCCCTGGACGGAGCGTTACCGCCCAAACCGCCGCCTGTTCGTCGTCATCCGGACCGCCTAATTGTATTTCCGCCGGTACGTCCGAATCGCCGGGCAGGGTTGCCGTTATCCACAACCGCAAATTATTCCGGTTGCGATTATTTAGGTTGAATGCCGCCGTTTTGCCGTCCCAGGGAATCCAGCCGGTGTCCACGGCGCCGGAGGCAGCATTCCACTGGCCGGCGGTGCCGCTGAAGCTCATCGCCTCTTCCGACGGTTCCAGCCGGGCGCCGTTCAGCCGTTCTTCCACCTGCGCCCCCGGCTCGATGCAGACATTCAGCTTTTCTACGCAGTCTAGGTTGCCGATCACCCGGCCGCGGCTTCCA
>URYP01000151.1 GCA_900552115.1 uncultured Oscillospiraceae bacterium
TTATAATTAAAATATTAATGTAAAAATTGCATAAGTTAAAAGCAAATTCATGTTAATTTATTACAAATATGGCTTTTGCTATTAAAAATTTGTTGACAATACTATATAGAGGAGGTATATTCTAGATAAAAGTAAATGATTAATTACATATTGTGACAAGTTTTATCAGAAAGGTATATATAATTTAAAAAATTATGAGTTGTGTGAAAATGAAATAAGAAATACACTTTGGGCGCCACCGGCATTGGCCGGTTATTATAGGCTTATAAGAAAGGATATGATTCCCTTGCAGAAATAATATTTATTTGCTTTATACGTAGTTATGAATATAAAAAATAAAGGGGTGTAGAAACATGAAAAAGTTTTTAGCAACGCTGGGCATTATTTCCGCGATTGCGACGGTTGGCATTGCATCGGTTAGTGCGGATACTGTTAAAGCAGATTTGAGCGAGGGGTGGAAAGTTCCCCTGCAGAATTCTGATGTAACATTACAATTTTGGGGTTCATCCCTTTGGTTTGGGGTGTCCGGGCAAACCACGGTATCAGTGGCCAATAGCAATGGTGGATTTGCTTATGTTTATGTCCATGGCAATAATTCGGGCAATATTAAACAAACTGATGTGAAATCAGGTGGTAAAATTCAAACCGAACGCTGCTATGCGAATGGCAGTTATGCTACTAGTGTTGATTATAAGTGGGAAAGAACCGGTACTGGAGCTTTTAAAGGAAGCCGGACTTACGTACATAACGGCGGCAATAATTAGTTTGCGCGTTTAGGCATTCCGGCGGCGAAGTACACGTGCTGACTCCGCCGCCGGAAAAGCGTTAAAGTAGGGAGGGTACATATGAAATGGCTGTCTCTCATAAAATCGAGGCTGGCGCAGTATTTTGTGTCTAATAAACTTATATTTATCATTTTTATTTTGGGCAGCGTGGTTTGCGGCACCGGTTTTTTGCATTTGTATGGCAACTTTACCTCGGCGTTTATTTTGCAGCGGGATATGTCGATGTCGGGCCGCACCTTTACCGTGGGATTTTCGGATACCGAAGCACCCTCCCGTGAGGCGATCGCACAGATTATACAGCGTGAAAAGATATCGTTGGAGACCTGTCTGGTCAAGGCGAGGGAAGAAGAAACCGGCGGCCGCCTGTTGGCGGTAGCGGCTGGCAAGCAATCCTTTATATCCATCGATGGACAAAAGAAATTTGCGGATGAAGAAATGGAAACCGGGTCGCCGGTGGTCATTATCCCCGCGGTGTTTGTACACAAACCGGCTGGTCTCAATAAAGATGCGAACACCTTGACTATTGGAAATACGACGCTGGAAATTGTAGGTCGTAACAACAGTGATTTTGATTATTATGTGCCGGCCAAAACCTTTGACAATCTGGGGTTGCCGGTGGAAAGTATGCTGCTGGTAACACCAGAATTTTTAAATGAAAAAGAGGATGCCGCCCTAATCAACCGTTTGGCGGCGTTATTCCCAGATGCAAATTATATCGATTCTCCCGGAGCGGTGGCAAATAGGGCACAGCGCCAGCAGTTGGCTACGCAGCTTGTTATGCTGTGCGTCGTGTACGGCCTGTCCATTTTCTCTTTTCTTTTCCTGATGAAATATATGATCGACCGCAGCCGTATGGAAAATGTCGTTTACGGTATTGTGGGCTGTTCCAGGGACGAGATGATGCAGCTGACCCTGCTGGAAAATGTCTGCTTGTCCGGAATATCGGCTTTGTTGAGCATAGGCATCCATATAGCACTAAAGAAGCCGGTGTTTGACAAAATCAGCCTGCAGGCGTTTACTTACGCGCCGCGCGATTATCTCCTCTGTTTCATCATGATGGTATTGGTATCTTTGGTGGTATCGATACCTTTCATCATTAAGGTGCGGAAGCATTCGTTAATTATGGTCAAGAACAGCTATGCCTATAGCTAAAGGGGGGTGCACAGCGTGAAACAATGGAAACTGATTCGCTCTTTTTACAGCCAGATGCGGGCGCCGTGTATCCTGCTGTTTTTATTGATGACCATTTCCCTGCTGGTCTTGACGATTGGAACAGGGTATTACCGGTATATGACCTATTCACAGACAACTTTTGAAAATTCCGGTTTGAACAATGCGGTTTATGTCAGCTATTTCGGACAGGAATGTCCGGACGATCTCACAGACGAATTCAAATATATGCGCTCCCAGTCCTGCGTTGAGGATGTTCTATACGCCGTTGGGGCTGGCCCTCTTGTTTGTCGGGGAGAAGGAATCTCTTTGCATTTAATGCCGGAAGGGGTTTATACCAAGCTGCCGTTTTTTCTTCCTCAGGGCGAGTTGTTCAGCGAAACTGGCCTGACCGACGATGGCAAGCTCCAGTGCGTGTTGGGGGCGCCGTTCCTGGGGGATGTCAAAGCCGGGGATAGCCTTACTTTACAGGACGGCCGGTCGGAGGATACTTTGAATATCTATGTAACCGGGAAGCTGCGGTATCCGTATTTCCAACCTGATTTTGGATCGGCTGGCAGTGTGACGGCGGATAGTTTTGTCACTGGCATTCAAATTATACTGGCGAAAGATACACCTCAGACGCGTGAGATTTTAAAAACACTGTCAGGTATGGAATTTGGATCCTATTTCAGTTATTGGGTGGAATTTAAGGATTCCACGTCTTCCGCAGAAAAGGCGGATTTTATCAGCTTTCTAAGACAAGATCATCATGTAACCACGTATGAAGACATTCTTGAAAACACAGATAAAGCCGTAGGGGAAGCGGCTTCCGGGGCGCTGGCCACCCCGCTTTACCTGGTATTTATCACCACCATGTCCTTTATCAGCATCGCCATTTTGCTCCTGTACAAAAAAAGCAACCAAAACGCCATCTGGTATTTGTGCGGATGCAGCAAAAGGCGCAGCTATGTATACGCCTCCCTGGCCATGGGACTGATCTGCCTGGCGGCCTGCCTGATTCCGCTGCTGCTAATCCTGCTTTACCCGGTTTGGGGTGAATACGACCTGCTGCCGTTAGGTAATATTTATTTGGACAGCCTAAATATTTGGATAATTCTGGGATATTTGGCCGTAGTGCTGGGCCTGTCGTTCCTGTTCCCGTTCTTGTTACAGTATAAGGCGTCGCCTATGGACGCGTTGAGGAGGTTGAATGAATGAATTCGTTGATTACCGTATCGGCTCTGAATAAATATTACACGGTCGGGGATTCTCAGCTGCACGCGCTCAAAGATATCACTCTGGATATTTCACAGGGGGAATTTATTGCCATTCAGGGAAAATCCGGATCGGGCAAGTCCACGCTGCTGAACATACTTGGCTGCTTGGATAACTTTCATGACGGGGAGTATACATTCTTAGGCGAAAACGTCAGCGGGTTGAAGGACGCGAAAACGGCCCGCCTCCGCAATGAGCATATCGGCTTTGTTTTGCAGGATTTTTCACTGATAAACAACAAATCGGTACTTTTCAATGTTATGCTTCCCCTGTATTTTGGGAAAACACCCTATGGCAAAATGAAAGGCAAGGCGCTTGACGCTCTGGAAAAAGTGGGGCTGTCCGACCAGGCGCACAAAAAGGCCAACCAATTGTCCGGCGGCCAGCGTCAGCGGGTGGCCATTGCACGGGCTATTGTTACGCAACCGGAGCTTATTTTGGCCGATGAACCCACTGGCGCGCTGGACAGTGAGACTTCGGGCGACATTATGCGGCTGTTTCAGAGTATGAACGACAGGGGCATCACTATTTTGGTGGTAACACATGACGACACTGTCGCGGACTATTGCCGCAGAAAAATCACTATAAAGGACGGCGCCATATCCAGATCACGATACAGACCAAAAGTACAATAATCACTG
>URYP01000152.1 GCA_900552115.1 uncultured Oscillospiraceae bacterium
CCGCTTCCGCCGGACGCGCCCCCGTTTGGGGTGCTCGACTATAATATCAAATCCCTCCCCCTTTGTCAATACCTTTTTTGAAATTTATTTGCTTTTTTTCATTTTTATTTCGGAAATGCCGGAAACCCGCCGAAACAGCGGGTTTTCTGGTTGGAAACCCGTTGGCAGGCGGTAGTAAAATCCCAACCATCCACCTTTTTATCCGGAAACAGTTCCGCAAGAGGGACTAGCACAAACGCCCGCTCACCCATACGGGGATGGGGAAGCACCAGTTCGGGTTCTTCGCTGCGCAGCGTCCCGTAAAGCAGCAGGTCGATGTCTACGACGCGCGGAGCGTTTTGAAATGTCCGGCGCCGTCCCAGCGCCGCCTCGATCCCGAGACAGGCGCCGAGCAGGGCATGGGCGGACAGTTCTGTTTCAACCTCGGCCACGGCGTTGAGAAAATCCGGCTGATCGGTGTAGCCGATCGGCGCCGTTTCATACAGAGAGGACACCCGCTTCACCGCCGTGCGCGGCAACGCATCCAGCGATGCAGCCGCACGGGCCAGCGTATCTTCCCGGTCGCCCAGATTGGCGCCCAGTCCCAATATAGCCCGCGTCACATGAAATCCTCCCGCCGGCGGGTGATCTCCACCGCCACATAGCGGAAGTCGGCCGCGACCGGTGCACGCGGTTTTTTAAGGAGCACCGTCACTTCTTCGGCCGGAAATTCCTCCAGCAGCGTTTCCGCCACCCGGGCGGCGACCCGTTCCAGCAGGTCATATCGTTCTCCCTGGACGACGGCCAACGTCCGTTTGGCTACCCGCGAGTAATTCACCGTATCCTTGAGATCGTCGCTCCGGCCCGCCGCGCGAGTATCCACCCCCAGCGTGATATCCAGCTCAAACGGCTGTCCTTTTTCCTTTTCCTCTACATTGACGCCATGGTAGGCATATACCCGCAGGCCGTTAATCATAATTTTATCCATGCCGCATCTCCTTCCTCACCGCGTCCGTTACCGCCGCTGCCTGTACCGCCGCCGCGACGTCGTGAACCCGCAAAACCCGTGCACCGCCGAGCTGCGCCGCCGTATGAACCGCCAGCGTACCGGGCAGCCGCTCAGAAAAAGGCGGATTCCCGCAAAATGCGCCCACCACCCGCTTGCGGGAGGCACCCACCAGCAACGGAACGGCGGGCAGGTCTTCCATAAGCACTGGCAGGGAGGCGATCAAGCGGATATCCTCCTGCCGATCCTTGTCAAATCCAATTCCCGGGTCAAGACACACCTGTTCCGGGGCGAGGCCGTCGCTCGCCGCCATTTTCAGCGCCTCCACAAAATAGGCGCGCACCTGCTCAGGAGTATTGTGCCCAGCATCGTTATGCATCATCACCAGCCCCGCGCCGTACCGGGCGCAGACCCGCGCCATACGGTTCCCGCGGCTGTTCGACACATCGTTGATGATGGCGACTCCCATCGACAAAGCCCGTTCGGCCACGTCCGTATAGTAGGTGTCGATGGATATGGGAATGGTGATCACCCCCTTGAGCGCCCGCAGCACCGGCTCCAGACGGGACCATTCTTCCCCGGCGGATATCGCCGTATGCCCGGGACGGGTGGATTGGCCGCCAATATCGAGGATGGCCGCGCCCTCCCCCTGAATCTGTACGGCACGGGCAACCGCCGCTTCCAAGTCGTTATAACGGCCGCCGTCCGAAAAGCTGTCGGGGGTCACGTTGAGGATTCCCATAATCGCCGTGTGCTCACCCAAATCGAGGCAGCCCCCGTTATATTGCCAAACCGCCATAGGTCCCTCCCCTTATATATTATATACTTTATTATATAGAGCTCAGCCGGTCACCGGACGCACGGGAATTCCCTCTCCGGCCAGATAGGTTTTCAAATCGGCGATGGTCAGCTCCCGGTAATGGAACAGCGAAGCCGCCAATGCCGCGTCGGCTTTGCCCACGCTAAACGCGTCGGCAAAGTGCCGCATGGTCCCCGCGCCGCCGGAGGCGATCACCGGCACGCTCACCCGTCCGGCCACCGCGGCAGTAAGCGCCAGGTCATAGCCATTTTTAGTGCCGTCGGCGTCCATACTGGTGAGCAGGATTTCCCCCGCTCCCAGCTCTACAGCGCGGGAAACCCATTCCAGCACGTCCAGGCCGGTATTCAGGCGGCCGCCATGCTTGTACACATCCCAGCCGGAAGCGTCTTCCCGCCGCCGGGCATCCACCGCCAGCACCACACACTGGCTGCCGAACCGGGCCGCTGCCTCGGCGATCAGCTCCGGCCGGTCGATGGCGGCGGAATTGACGGAAATTTTGTCCGCTCCCTGACGCAGCACCTCGCGGAAATCCTCCACTGTGCGGATGCCGCCGCCCACGGTAAAGGGGATGGACAGCTGCCCGGCCACCCGCGCGGCCAGATCAACCACAGTAGCCCGTCCCTCATGAGAAGCGGTGATATCCAGAAACACCACCTCGTCGGCTCCGGCTTCCGAGTAAGCGGACGCCACCTCCACCGGGTCGCCCGCGTCCCGCAGATCGACAAAATTCACCCCTTTGACCACCCGGCCATCCCGAATATCCAGACAGGGTATAATACGTTTGGTGTACATCAGCGTCCCTCCTCACCGGCCAGCGCCGCAAAGTTGCGCAGCATTTGCTCCCCCACCCGGCCCGATTTTTCCGGGT
Organism: uncultured Oscillospiraceae bacterium; assembly: GCA_900552115.1. Lineage (GTDB taxonomy): Bacteria > Bacillota > Clostridia > Oscillospirales > Acutalibacteraceae > UMGS1474. The sequence continues at coordinate 2,674 of URYP01000152.1, forward strand.
GGTACTGCATGCCCATCACATTATCCCGCTGTACGGCGGCATGAAAGTTTACTCCATACTCCGCCGTGGCCAGCACATCCGCCTCCTGCGCGGCGCGGCAGGCAAAGGAGTGGACAAAATACACATACGGTTCGTCCGGCAGGCCCTGCATCAGCGGGCTGTCCGGCCGGCGGATATGCAGGCTGTTCCAGCCCATGTGCGGAATTTTCAGTCCGGTATCCGGAAGGCGACAGACCCGCCCCGGCAGCAGGCCAAGGCCTTTAACGCCCGCGCCTTCCTCACTTTCTTCAAACAGCGCCTGCATACCCAAACAGATGCCCATGAAGGGCGTGCCGGCCTCCACCACCCGGTGGATCACCGGGATAAGCCCGCTGGCATTCAGAGCCTGCATGGCGTCGGCAAACGCGCCGACCCCCGGCAATATTACGCCGGACGCCCGCTCCACCGCCTCCGGGTCGCGCGTGGACAGGGCCGATACGCCCAGGCGGGCAAACGCCAGTTCCACACTGCGCAGGTTACCGGCGCCGTAATCTAAAATAGCAATCATAAAAGGACGCCTCCTTTTCCATGGCAATATGGTAAATTATATCATAACAGGAGGACATGTTCAATAAAAAGTCGAATGGCAAAGGAAAAGCCGCCTTGCCGGCGGCGTACTGTTATTGTCGATATTGATTTCTTGCCATATCCTACTACTTTATACTACTTTAGGCGAAAAACGCCTATTTATTCCTGTTTATAGTATAATTCATTCGAGGAATGAAATAAAGTTAAAGGACGTGTTACTATGGTTATTCGACAATTTAAGCAGAAACAATTTGCCCGCGTTTGCCGCATAATAGAGGAAAAGGGGCACCGTGAACCTATGGATGTCTTTTACACCATGACTATAAAGGTGAATGAATGGGTGTATTCTCTAAGGGTACTGCCAACCCGTCAATGTAAAGTGGCCGTGTTGCAGACCGTGCGATGCCATCCCAATCAGCCGCCCTTGTGTGAGTTGCTGACACAAGGGACGCTCCTTTCCGCGTTGTTGGAGATAGTGGTAGCCGACATTTTTGTGCAGGAATAAGAATAGCTATCCATTTCTACCATTGCATGGAAAAACTTTCAACTTTTACTTCTCTGTACACTCTA
>URYP01000153.1 GCA_900552115.1 uncultured Oscillospiraceae bacterium
CTGCGCCGTTGGCGGTTGTACCGAATGGTCAGTACAATATACCCGCCTGCCAGCGCCAGCAGAAGTAGAAAGCCGCCCCAGAACCATCCCGAGGTAAAGAAACGACCGATGCTGTACCAGACGAACAGCCACTGGCTGCGGGCGAGGGACTGGTCCGCAACGAGCTCGATCTCCCCGATTTTCTGTCCGTCCGGCGTATAAAAGGCCGCCTTGCCATAGGTTTGTCCTTTTTCCACCGGCGCATTGACGGTGTCCGGGATATCGACCGGCTTTATCGTAAGGGCCGATACGTCCAGCGTATCGGGGATGATGGCGGTGAAATCCTCTTTGGGAACCAGCTGCACATGATCCTGATCCCAGCTCAGCCGCACCTTAATGTCGGCAATGGGGTCGTTTTTGGTACGCACCGTGGTGAGGGAAAAATCCCGGAACGCCCAGCGGAAAAGCGACTTGGCGTCGGCAAAATGCCCATTGTCGGTTTTTTTGGACGCCCCCATCACGATCACCATGTATTCGTAGCCGTTGTCCCGGGATACGGCGGCCACGCCGGGGCCGGACGTATCGCTCCAGCCCGCGCGGCCGAACAGGGCCGGTTCATAATAAGAATCGGTGGAGACCCGCAGCAGGTTGTTGGTGCTGGGTAGGGTAATGTCTTCTCCCTTTTTCGGTTTTACGTCGTAATACGATAACGACAGCATGGCCTGCAAATCCGGGTAATCCATGGCGTATCGCAGAATACGGTACATATCCATAGCGGTGGAAACTTGTCCCTTGTCGTCGTTGCCGTGTACGTTTTTAAATGTCGTGTCGGTACAGCCAATCTTGGAGGCGAGCTGGTTCATGCGGTTTACAAACGCGGTTTCGCTTCCGGCCAGGGTAAAGGCCAGCGCCTCAGCTACATCGCCTGCCGAATGGATCATGGTGATGGTCAGCAGGTCACGGATGGTCCAAGTATCCCCGTAGTCCATACCGGCCGTGGGAATGCCGGAGCCGGCGATCACGTTGTAGCAGGCTTCGGTATAGGCCCCGGTGGCCGTATCCATATCCAGCTTTTTTTCTTCCAGTATCGTCATGGCGGTAATCCCTACCATAATCCGCACCATGCCCGCCGGAGACAGCCGCTGCGTAATGTCCTTGGAATAAATAATCATGTCTTTTTCCGTGGAGGAACCCAGATGCACCACCATGGCCGCTTGGGCAGAAATGGTGGTATCCTTGGATAGGGAATAGGCAACGGTCTGCAGCGCGGCGGCCGTTGGCGGCGCCATAGCAGACGCCAGTATCACCAGGGATAAAAACAGCGAAAAAACGCGTGCCTTTTTCATAGACGTCTCCCGTTAAATTTAGAAATTATAGGCGGGGATTAACCCGCTAGGAACCCTCGGGGTATATCAGGCGGGTATGGGAACATACCTCTTGTATTTTATCCCGCAGGGCGATAAAATCCGCAAATCCTTCCGGCTTTTGCTGGGGATTCCGCAAAAGGGCGGCGGGATGGAAAGTTCCCATCATCCAAACGCCGTTTTTCTCGGTAAACTGCCCATGCTGCCGTGTCACTTTGAAATCGGGTGACATCAGGCGGCAGGCCGCGATCCGGCCCAGGCAGACAATGATTTTCGGCTTCAGCAGCGCTGTCTGCTCACGCAGGTAGCCGATGCAGGCCTCCTGTTCCTCCGGCTGGGGATCCCGGTTGCGGGGAGGACGGCATTTGACGATGTTGGCAATATAAACATTGTGCTCCCGGTACAGCCCCACGGCCGCCAACATCTGGTCGAGCAGCTGCCCGCCGCGTCCCACAAAGGGTTCACCCTGCCGGTCTTCGTTTTCACCGGGGCCTTCGCCTACCAGCATGACCTCCGCCTGCCGGCAGCCGGCTCCGAATACCACATTGGTACGCGTGGCAGCCAGTCCGCAGGAGGTACAACTCCGGCAGCGCTGTTCCAAGATATCCCAGTTTTCTCCGGCCACGCGCCCACCTCCGTTTAGTATGGACAAAAATAGATTGAGTAAAACCAAAGATTAAAATTCACCTAAACCAGAAGAAGGACGGTGCGCATAGCGCAGGAGGACGGAATGTCCGACAGTCGTTCTTCCAATGAGACAAACCGCAGGTTTGTCTCTATAGTACCATATTTCCCCTTGAAAAGACAAGCGGAAAGCGGTACAATAGTCACAGGAATTTTTACGAGAAAATGCAAAAGGATGTGTCGATATGGAAAAAACCGTTTTGGTGGAAACCTCGGCCCGCCACGTTCATGTGACGCAGCAGGATCTGGAAACGCTGTTTGGCAAGGGGCATGAGCTGACGGTCAAAAAAATGCTGTCGCAGCCGGGCCAGTTTGCCTGCGAGGAACGGGTGGATGTGGTCGGGCCAAAAAAAACGCTGGCTGGGGTCTCTATTTTGGGACCGGTGCGGCCGGATACACAAGTGGAACTGTCTCTCACCGACGCGCGTGCCATCGGCGTGACGGCGCCGATCCGGGAATCGGGGGATGTCGCCGGAACGGGAAGCTGCAAGCTGGTGGGGCCCTGCGGCGAGGTGACGCTGGAACAGGGGGTCATCGCGGCTAAACGCCACATCCATATGACGCCGGAAGACGCCCAGGCGTTTGGCGTACAAGACCGGCAGGAGGTTGATGTGCGCATCAACTCAGACGGCCGTGCCCTGACTTTCAGCGACGTCGTGGTGCGGGTTAAATCTACCTTTGCACTGGCAATGCACATTGACACCGATGAATCCAACGCCGCCTGTGCGGCGCCCGGAACCATGGGCGAAGTGATTGTAAAATAATAGGCGGTAAAACAAGAGCCGATCCCGCAACAGCGGGATCGGCTCTTGTTATGCCTCATAGCGTAACGCCCGGCGGCTGTCGTTCACGTTCCGGCGCAAAAAAGTCAGCAGGGCCGCCAGTTTTTCGTCGTCTGAGGCCGCGCCTTCAAAGCTTATCCGGTTGTCGTAGCCCGCCAATGCCAGCCCCTCAAAAAACGGGGTGTAATCCACACCGTCGCCGTCGAAGGGGCAGGCGCGGCTCTGCGGCGCGGCAATATGCGCGTGCCTCAGCAGCCGGCTGCCGGCCGCGACCTCCGCCGCTCCATCTCCTACCGCCTGCATATGGTAAAAGTCCGCCAGCACACCAAAAGCCGGATGGGCGACATCGGCTGCCAGTTGCCTTGCCTCCTCCTGCGTGTTGACCATGCTGGTTTCGGCGCGATTCAGGGGCTCGATCACCGCCTCCATGCCGTGGGCCTGCGCCCGGCCGGCTACCAGCCTGCAGAGCGTGACCAGCCGGGCCCAGGCCTCAGCCGGCTCCATATCCGCCGGACGCTCCCGCGCATAACCGCTGCCAAACACCACCAGCTTCCCGCCCAGGAGAGTCATACGGTCCAAAACCGCGTTCAGATAATCCGTTTCCCGAACGGGGTCGATTAGGACCTTGCGCTCTGCCGGAAACAGGCAGTTGAATACTTCGGGCCGAATACCCGCGCGGTTTATCCTGTCCGCTGCGGTCCGAAAAGCGGATTCCTCCATACGGGATAGTGCAGTGGCGTTCCCTTCGATATAGTCGAATCCCATAGCCTCCATTTTGTCGATGTCCGTGATAGAACAGCACACGCCGAATCTCATAAAAAGACCTCCCGACACCATTATGCGTTTACCATACCATGCCGAATAAAAAAGTGCAAGCCGCCGGCATATTCCGGCCTGTGCCGGCGTATACTTGAAAATAAACAGGGAGC
>URYP01000154.1 GCA_900552115.1 uncultured Oscillospiraceae bacterium
GGAACAGGTTCGGGATCCGGATCGGGATTCGGATCGGGATTTGGATCGGGATTTGGATCGTGGAGAAGAAAATCGGACATGTACAGCACATCCATATCCACGTCCGTTGGAACCCCGGGAAGCCGGCCGATGGTATACTGCCACAGGGCGGGCGACGCGCCGGCAATGGATACCCTCTGCGAAAAATCCGGGGTATCCGGCCACCAGGCCATCCAGAACTGAACATCGGCCCGAACCAGCGCCGCCGCGTCAAAGTAATCACTGAAAAATGATTTGCTGGAATACAGCATGGGCGTAAAGCCGGCTTTGCGAATGTCTTCGCTGAATGCGAGGACGATCTCTGTGGCCTTTTGCCTGCCGATCTTTTGCAATATTTTTGTTTCTTCCATATCCAGCACCACCGGAAGCGCTACATCCCCGGCCGTCAGGCCCGCCTCCTGGGAGATGGCGTCCAGCATATAGGCTGCCTCGAGATGCGCCTCCTCAACCGTGGTCGCATAGCTGTAGTGATACAGCCCAAAGGGAATGCCTACCCGCTGCGCTTCCCGCACATTGCGCGCAAGCTGAACGTCAAACTGGTAATCATAATCCTCCGACGGATCGTCATACCAACCGAGAGACGTGCGCAGCATGGCAAAATCAATGCCCTGTGCACTTACCGTATCCCAGTCCACCTCATGATTGGCATAAGACAAATCGATACCCGTATAATAGCCTACTGAGACCGCACAGGCGGCCGACTGACCATCCGCGGTGGTGGCGGTAACAACCGCCGCCCCCATACGCATACCGGTGCCCTGTCCCTTTTGGTCGACCGACAGGATCGACGGGGCGGAGGATGACCAGCTCACGGCGGTACCGTTAAGAAGCGCCGCAAAATCTACCTGTTCACCGATATCCAAGGCTTTCCGTACGGCGGCAAAAGAATAATCGGACTGCGCCGACACCGTGGACGGACCGAGTCCCAAACATAACGCAGCCAGCAGACAAACCATCCATTTAAACCGTTTTTTCATTCTCGCGCAGCCCTGCTTTCCCTTTTATTAATCCCATCTTTATCCATGTGATAGACTTTAATTATAAGGTACCGGCCGGCCCTTGTCAACCGCCGTGTCAGTTCCATATATTTCCTATAAAACTTTTACCGGTCCCAGTCTTGCCTTCTGTTGGCTACTCCGGTATGATGGTATTGAAAAGCCCGCAAGGGAGGAGGGATGTCGTGTCCTGGTTACAGTGCGTTTATTCGAATACGGCGCGGCCGTTTGAGCGTCATTTTCACAACGCGTATGAGCTGCTTTATGTAGAAGAAGGGGCCGTTGCTATCCAGATAGGCGAACAGGAATACACGGCCGGGCCGCGGACGCTGGTTTTTATCAGCAAGCTGGAAGAACACAGCGTGCGCGTCATAGGGGAAGAATACCGCCGCTATTACCTCCTGATGCCGCCCGACATTTTGCCGCAGCTGGTCACGGAGGCCCGCCTGCGTGGCGTGTTTATTAACCGCCCTTTAGGGTTTGACCATGTGTTCCCTTTGGAAAACGCGGCCGCCGTGGAAGCGATATGGCCTTTGCTGGTGGACGAGGCGGAGGCTGACAGACCGTTTAACACTTTATATGTGTCCTCCTTGCTGACACAGATGCTGATTTTGTGTTATCGCGAGCACAGCGAGCGGTTCGCCGCCCTGTTCCGTCCGGTTAATCCCGCCGTCTATGAAATCCGTGCCTTTTTGGAACAGCATTACAACGAATCCTTATCCCTCACGGAGCTTGCCGGGCAGTACTTTTTGAACCCCTGCTATGTGTCGCATTGTTTCACGGAGGCGGTCGGATGCAGTCCCAAGAAATACATTATGCTTAACCGGATCGCCAAGGCCAAGGAATTGCTTCTCACCACCAAAACACCGATACAGGATATCGGTGTGCAGTGCGGTTTCAGCGATCCCAACAACTTCATCCGGCTGTTCAAACGGGAAACCGGCGTCACGCCGCGGCAATACCGCGAATCCGGCCATTAATTGTAAAAAGGCTCCCCCGCACGCGGGGAAGCCTTTTTTCATCGCCTGTCCGGCTCGTCCGCCGGATTTATGAGACGTTCTTTAAAGTAATACTTCCGGTCCTGCTCGCCGATGGCGCGTAGCACCCGGCAGGGATTGCCAACCGCCACCACATCCGCCGGAATATCCTTTGTCACCACACTGCCGGCGCCGATAACGCTGTTGTCGCCAATGGTCACGCCGGGAAGCAGGACAGCGCCCGCGCCGATCCAACAGTTCCTCCCCACACGCACCGGCATGTTATATTGGTAAACCTTTTCCCGCAGCTCCGGTAAAATCGGATGCCCGGCCGCAGCCAGCGTCACATTCGGCCCAATCATGGTATGATCGCCCACATAGATGTGGGTATCGTCCACCAGTGTGAGGTTAAAATTGGCGTAGACATGATGGCCAAAATGGACATGCCGGCCGCCCCAGTTGCTGTAGAGAGGCGGCTCGATGTAACATCCCTCGCCGATTTCGGCAAACATTTCCCGCAGCATGGCCTCCCGTTTCTCCATTTCCGTGGGACGCGTGTGGTTAAAATCATAGAGTTTATCCAGGCAACGAACCTGTTCCCGCATCAGTTCCTCATCATCCGTACTGTACAGGGTTCCTCCATGCAGCTTCTTTTCAAAATCCATTCGGTTCAACCTCCTCAGCAGACGGCTCCCAGCCGTTCGATTCTTTTGTTTTGGCGCATCCATTCCCCTGTCCCGCGTATATCGCGGTCAAGCGTATCCGTCAGGCGGGGCCGGCAGCGGCGTACCCCGCCTCTCTGTCTACAAGGATACCCAGATATAAACAAAAAGACTACACGGGAACGTGTAGTCTTAATGGAGCTGTTAACCAGATTCGAACTGGTGACCTCTTCCTTACCAAGGAAGTGCTCTACCAACTGAGCTATAACAGCAATCATGCTACATCTTTCTGTTTGGAAACGAATCACTTTAATTACAAAATGTTTTCTACTCGAATATTTTGTTTTTGTTCTCTCGTTAACCAACGAATATTATTATAGCATGATTCTCCAAAATTGTCAAGCGATTTTCTGAAAAAATCGCATCTTTTTTGATTTTTTTGCTGATGTCCGTCAGATTTACGATAAAGAAAGCAAATTCAGTTGTTTCATTGCTTCATAGATACCGTTTTCTTTGATATCTTTTGTGATGAATGTCACATAAGGATGCAGGGAAGTACCATTTCCCATTCCAACTGCAATATTTGCTGCTTGCATCATAGGCAAATCATTCAGGCTGTCCCCGAATGCAATGGTATCTTTCATATCCATCTGCAAATAATCAACCAACTGTTGCATGCCAGTTGCTTTAGAACAATTCTTCGGCACCATTTCTGCAAAACCGTTTTCCCGGTCAATAAAATCGAAATCCGCAGCAATACCATCTTGGAACTTTTTCAAATCGGTTTGTTCATCATACCAAATGACAAACTTATCAAAACTAAAGTCTGCATGATCCGTCAAGTCCTGCACATCTTTTTGTTTCCGTTCATAGATTTTCATCAGGTCGCAGAATGCTGGATGTTTTGGCATAGTTGGGTCATAGAACATCGTGTCACTGCGTTCATAGAGCGGTGTGTCAAACTCCTGTAATCTGTCTCTCTTATATAAGAAACCATGATCTGCAGTTAT
>URYP01000155.1 GCA_900552115.1 uncultured Oscillospiraceae bacterium
GCCTTTTTTATATCAGGATAGTATCCCGCACACGCGGCACCGGGCTATTCGCCCGCTTAAACCGGTACATTTCCCGGTCCGCCTGCCGCAAAATCTCAGAAGCGTTCAGGCCAGCATCCGTCCCTACCTCGACAATGCCATAGCTGACCGAGGGATGATAGAGGGACGGTATACGGGAGACTGTTTCATGGACATCCTGTAAACGCGTCTCTGCCTCCAGGTAAGCCGTGTGCGGCAGCAGCAGCATAAATTCATCTCCCCCCATGCGGCTGAGAGTGTCCTCCCGTTTACAGGCACTGGTGAGAACCTTGACCACATCCAGTATATAATGGTCCCCCTCCTCGTGCCCATACGTATCATTGACGGATTTCAGGCGGTCTATATCGAGAAAACATAAGCAGAAGATTTCCCGCGCCTTGAGGCGTTTATCCAGTTCCTCCAGCCCGAACCGCCGGTTGTGCACGGCGGTAAGCGTATCGATAAACGCGAAAGCCTGGAGTTCTTCCACATCCTCCCGGGTTGCCTGGAGCTGCTCCTCAAGCAGCCGGGATTTTAATTCACGCTCCATCATAACGCTCATTTTGATCGCGTGCCAAAAGGACGTATAAAAAGCGCCGAACAGCAGCAAAGCCGTGGAGAGCAGGAAAACGCCGGTCAGGCCGGAATAGGCCTGGTTGTTGTAGGAGACGCTCAGAATCAGCAGGTAAATGTTTATGAGCATCATGGAACTGGTGACAAATCGCAGTTGACTGCGGTTTGTCATCAGTGTTTGAATCATTTGCAGGTTTATGACCTTTTTGAATACCTCGAGACTGATCAGCAGCAGTAATATGGTGACGCATGTGCAGAAAAGATAGAGTCCGCTTTGGCGAAACTGCCGGTAGGTAGGTACTTCATATACAAGTACAAATATACTGGTAACCACCATTTTCACATTCATAACGTGGAACATCAGGGTACCGCTGCCGAATATGAAGGTAACCAGGTCGCCCCGAAAGGAGTATAGAAATTGCAGCATCACCACAAAGTAAACGATCAGCAAGCTGAGAAAGACCGGCAGAGTACAAAACAAAATTAGGGTCAGCGTCAGCGTATTGACAACGAGATAGCCATATTTATGAAACCGGTGGTTTCCCGCCGGGGTGAGGATATGGCGGCAGTAATCGTATGCCCGTATAGTATAAACGGCAAAGAAGCCGTAGCTGGCCAAAATAAAGAGCACCCGTTGAAGTAAGGTAAACACGTCGCGCACTTCCTTTATGGATGTTATCTTTATTCTATTCCAAAGGGGAGCGGATGGTTCGTCCGTGCGGCCTGGTTACCGGCTTTTTACGGCAATCATCCCGTTTGTTTCATAGGGCTATGGTTTTAAAATCACCTTGATACAGCCATCTTCTTTTTTATCAAAAATAGAATACCCACGGCTTCCTTCGTCGAGAGACAGGGTATGGGTGATGATATCCGTTGCGTCAAATTCCCCTTTTTGTATCGTCTCCAGCAGGGGCTTTACATAACGCTGTGCCGGACACTGGCCCATCTTCAGCGTAATATTCCGTGTGAAAAAGTTTCCCAGCGGAAAGGTGTTGTACCGGCCCCCGTAAACGCCGACCATGGCCACCGTGCCGCATTTGCGCACCGCTTCCGAGGATATTTCAATTGCGGATTTAGAGCCGGCCTGCAATTTCAGTGCAGTTTCCATTTTCTCCATGACGGACATTTTTCCGTCCATACCCACGCAGTCGATCACCACATCCGCACCGCCATGGGTACGTTCTTTGATCTCCAATCCGGTATTATCATATTTTTCAAAGTTTATCGTTTCCACGCCATAGCTTTCCGCATGCCTGAGACGGTAATCCACACTGTCCACAGCCAGTATCCGTTTGGCTCCGAGAAGGATACACCACTTGATCGTAAGCAGCCCCACAGGCCCGCAGCCCAGCACCACCACCGTATCCCCCGGCTTCACCCCGCCGATGTCGGTACCCCAGCGCGAGGTGGGAAGAATATCGGTCAAAAACAGGACCTGTTCGTCGCTCAGATTTTCCGGTACGACAACCGGCCCTATGTTGGCATAGGGCACGCGCAAATACTCCGCCTGGCCTCCGGCATAGCCGCCGTAGGCGTCGGAATACCCCAACAGGCCGCCTGTCTCGCCGTTGGGATTGGAATTATCGCATTGGCTGAAATGCCCGTGTTCGCAATAAAAGCAATGGCCGCAAGCCACCGGAAACGGCACAATAACCCGGTCGCCCTTTTTGACTTTCGTTACGCCTTTTCCAGCTTCTTCAACAATGCCCATGGTTTCGTGGCCGAGAATATAACCCGGATAAAGCGCCGGAGCCCGGCCATGAATCAAATGCAGGTCGGAACCGCAGATGGCGGTGGAGGTCACTTTAATAATAATATCCTCGTCCTGCTCAATGGAGGGATCCTTTACCTGCTCCACCTGGACGTCTTTTACGCCTTTATATACAATCGCTTTCATTCGTAAAATCCTTTCCTCAGCTTGTGACATTTCTGTACCGGCGGCTTTTTCCCGCCTGCGTTAGTTTGCCCACTTGCGTTCATACTATCGCCATGGAATACAATGGTCGAAAAAATGCCAAAACAGTCGATACGGCTTTGCCCCGCTGTCAGAAGTGAACGCGGCGATGAAACGGCCGCTCATAACCGATGATAAGGCAACTATAAAAACCGCCGCAAGCTTTCAGCAGCTTGCGGCGGTTTGCGGTCAAGGCGATTTTATAAAGGAGGGATGCTCCCCGTCATTCGTCCCAGTGATGAATGGCTTCAATCCGGTTCAAAACTTCGTTTTTCAGGATATTGGCATCGTCGTCTATATAGGTTTTATATTTATCAATATAATAGATCTCATACAGAAAAGACAACAGGCAAAGCGGAATTACGACAATGGATAGGAAAGCCACGTTTAGGACAACAAAAAGAATACAAAGTAATAAACCGATCAATACATTGCAAATCAAAGCCGCTGTTTTGGTATGTGATTGATAAACGGTATAAATTTTAACAACGGTTTTTCCATTTTCGGTCATTACCTGTCCCCGAACCCTTGTGCGGCTGTCACCGTTATCTGCATATACAGAATGGGTTGAAATGTTCCCAACCCAAAATTTCCCTTTTTTGTTACACTGGAATCCTATACCATTATCACGACTATCGGTTTCCCTGCAATAGCCCTGCAATTTACGAAATTTGTCAATTGTACCTGGCAGGGTATCGTTCACTTCAATGGTGCCTTCATCTACGATTCTGGTAAAAATGGTTGATTTCATTTTCATCCCCTCTTTAATGAGGAGTATACTATAATAGGCCTAACCATTGCAAGACTGGTTAAGCATACGAGGAGCTATTTATACTAGACGTATTCTCAACTTGTTTTCATGGGTTTGTATAGCAAGCCCCACTGACTTTTTTGCCACGTAACTCGCAAAAAGTTGGTAGCGACAGCGAACCGTTGTGAGGGCGTTTACAACCGAACAGGTGAGCCAAGCGTGACTTTTTGCGAAAGAGGAGGAGAAGCGGCTGCCGAAGCTGACCGCTGCGCCAACAAATCCTCGCTGTATCCCGCACCGCGGGCGCTCGGCCATGTTGCTCTTGGCGCGTCTTTGCATCCTTTC
>URYP01000156.1 GCA_900552115.1 uncultured Oscillospiraceae bacterium
GAGACAGCCGCTAAAGAGGCGGAGCAGGAAGGCGCGTCGGAAGCCGGGCCCCAGGCGGCGGAAGCAGATGCCGCTGCGGAGGAAACGGTAAAATCCCCTCTGGATCCGGCGGCGCCTGCGGAAGCAGTGGAGGCCTCCGGCCAGGAAGCCATGGAAGCAAAGGCCGTATTTACAAAAGATGAGCTGGACGCCCGCCTGCACGACGTGGAAAACTTTCGGAAAAAGCCAAAGTTCTTCATTCGAAGCGCGCCGGCAAACGCGGTGATCGATCTGGAGGAGGTCAAGTCGCGGCATTTTGCACGGGGGCTGAACTTTTACAAGCTCTTCCTGCTCTGCTTTATCGGCAGTTTCGTGGGCGTGGTGTTGGAGCTGTTCTGGTGCCTGATATCCAACGGGTATCTCGAAAGCCGGTCGGGGTTGGTATACGGCCCGTTCAATCTGCTCTACGGCGCAGGAGCGGTCGCCTTGACGCTGGCCCTCTACCGCTACCGCAACCGCAGTTTTCTGCCGTCATTTATAGGCGGCATGGTCGTGGGCAGCGTGGTGGAGTATATCTGCTCATGGGGACAGGAACTGATTCTCGGCTCCCGCTCGTGGGATTACAGCGATATGCCCTTTAACCTGAACGGCCGCATCTGTCTGCTGTATTCGGTGTTTTGGGGAGTGCTGGGCGTTTTATGGATTAAAAATATTTATCCCCGCATGGCCAAATGGATTTTGCGCATTCCCAATAAGGCAGGCAAAATCATCACTTGGATTCTGGTCGCCTTTATGGTTATCAACGCGGCCGTGACGGCAGCGGCGGTTTACCGCTGGTCGGAACGCAGCCAAGGAAACTCAGCCTCCAACGCTTTGGAGGCCTTCATTGACGAGCGGTTCCCGGACAAACGGATGGAGCGTATTTTCGCCAACATGGAATTCAACACGGACGACTGATCCCGCCCCGTCTCCGGACGCGGTGGACAACGGACCGGAGCCCTCGATTATCTGGAAGCAAACCATTCCCTACATGTAATTATAAGAAAAAGCGGATCCTTTCAAAAGGATCCGCTTTTTCATAGCCATGCGGATAAAATTATTCGCATTTAAAGGTAGAGCAAACCGTTTGGTTCATGTCTTTGGCATTGCTGCCGTCCACACAGATGCAGTCCGCCGCGCACTTACCGCTTTCGTTGTACACGCATTTTTTCGCGTCGCATTCAATCGGCATATGGCAGTTGGGAGCTTTGTAGCCCACGTCGTTGGTAGCGCCTTCAGGAATTTTCGTAAACGAAGCGCAGCAGGTTTCGTCGCAGGTGCAGGCTTTTTCGCCGTCCACTTTAATTTCAGGACGGCAGCAGCACTGATCCTTGTTGCTGGAGCAGTGGATCACGTGGCATTTCAGTTCAGTCATCGTCTTACATCCTTTCCGTGCCTGATTATTTAGGGCACCATGATCTAGTATAAACAATCCTTGCCGCTCCATACTTGCCAGAAAATTCAAATCATAATTTCTCCAGGGAAACCAAACAATATGGACAAAGTGACAGGGGGAATGTGCGTTGAAAAAATATATGGTTCTGGCAGCATCCACTTCACTGGCCATTGCGGCCATTGTCGCGGTATCCAGTTTTTCAAAACCCGCCGCCGTTGACGTGTCTTTGTATACGGTATCGGCGCATACGGTCCGGCACACAGTGGACTACACCGGCAGGGTCGAGTCGGCCGAAAGCAAAAGCGTGTACACAGAAATTGCCTGTATAGCGGGAGACGTACTGGTTAAATCGGGGCAGATGGTGGAAAAGGGCGACGTGCTGTTTACCGTTGATGTGGACGCCACCAAGCAGGTAGCGTCCACACTGGGCGGGCAGGGTACGATCCCCGACCTAGACCTGGACAGCCTGAATCTTCAGAAAGAGGTTATCGCCCCGGTACGAGGGATCGTTTCCTCATTGAACGTGACCGAGGGCGATATCACCGACACCTCCAAGCCCTGCGTCGTCATCTCCTCCGGAGAGGCGTTGCAGGTCAAAATCGGCGTGCCGGAAAAAGGGCTGTCCCACATCTACGAGGGGCAGGAGGTCACGCTGAGCGGCGTGGCCTTTGAAAAAGAATCCTACCGCGGCACCGTCAGCGAAATCTCCCCGTCCGCCCGCACGCAGCTCAACGGCAGCGTGAGCGAAACGGTGGTGGACACAACGGTGACCATTGACCCGGAGGATGTGGACGATTCCCTGCGTGTCGGTTTGTCCGCCAAGGCAAGCGTGACGCTGGAGGTTTCCCCCAACGCGCTGATTGTGCCCTATGACGCCGTGCAGCAGGACGACGACGGACGGGAATACGTATACGTGTACGATAACGGCAAGGCCGTTAAGCGGGTTATCACGACCGGAAACGAGCTGGTTGAAGGCTTTGAAGTGAAAAAGGGACTGTCGGACGGGGACCAGATTATCGCTGACCCGAGCAAGGTTGACAAAAATGGAGCGGTGGTGAAATCGACATGATTCGCGATATTCTGGGGAACGCGGTCAAAAGCATCTCCCGCAAATGGTCGCGCACGGTACTGACTGTCAGCGGCATTACCGTGGGCGTGACGCTGGTAGTGATCGTTTCCATGATCAGCACCGCCGGCAAGGAACTGGTGGGCCAGGAGCTGGACAGCATGGGTCTGGGCGGACTGTCCATCAGCGCGAGCAAATCGGTTTCCGCCAGCGAAAGCCTGAATGAAGACAACCTGTCCCTGCTGAGGCAGATGGCGGACGTGGAAAGCGCCATGCCCCTTATACTGCAATATTCCACGGCCACGCTGCGGGGACAGACCGATTCCTCCATGATCTGCGGAATTGATTCCGGCGCCAGCCAGGTGATTTCCCTGGCGCTGAAATACGGCCGGCTAATCTCGCCCGGGGATGTGGCGGCGGGCGCTTCGGTCTGCGTGGTGGACGAGGCGGTGGCCGAGGCGGCGTATCACCGCGGCAACATCACCGGCAAAACCATCACCTTGCAAATTGGCAACGCCCCGGAGGAATTCACCATTGTGGGGGTAACGGAAACCGGCAGCAGCCTGCTGCAAAACCTGACCGAGTATATCCCCGGCATGGTGTACGTGCCCTATACCACCCTGCAAAACATGACCGGGCGCACCACCTTTGACCAGATTGCAGTGCGGCTGGCCGATGAAAGCGACAACACGGTGGTGGAGCAGCGGATTTTGCAGACGCTTGACCGCGTCAGCGGCACCAGCGGCGTCTTCCACACGGAAAACCTCGCCATGCAGAAGGACCGGCTGAGTGGGCTTATGAATATTATCACCCTTGTGCTGACAATTATCAGCGGTATATCGCTGCTGGTATCGGGACTGGGAATCATGACGATTATGCTGGTGTCGGTGACCGAACGGACACGGGAAATCGGTGTAAAAAAAGCGATTGGTGCGTCACGCGGGCGCATTATGCTGGAATTTTTGGCCGAGGCCATTATGATCACCCTACTGGGCAGCGTGGTGGGCATTTTGCTTGGCGGCGGGATCGCCTGGGCGGGACTGGCCTATTTCGGCGTATCGATCACGGTGTCGCCAGGCAGCATTGCCCTGCTGATTGGTTTCTGCGTGCTCATAGGCGGCATATTCGGCGTATATCCGGCGGTAAAAGCCGCCCG
>URYP01000157.1 GCA_900552115.1 uncultured Oscillospiraceae bacterium
CAGACCGCCCGCAGGAAATCGAGCCCCCGGGGCGGCAGGCCCGGCTTGCAGTCCGTGGGGAAAATATGCCCGGCGATCAGGTAATCCGCCCGGCTGCCCCGCAGGGCGGCGGCTTCACCCAGGGCGTGCACCGACACGCCGTAGCCGCCCTGTGCCGGTGCGTCAGCCCGCGCTCCAAAGGGGAGCTGTACGCCGCACCCCGCCAGCGGAGCTTCGCCCGGAGCGTACCGCAGGGTGAGCGGTACATCCCACCGTTCGCAGATGGTTCGTACCCGCTTCGCCAGCGTCCGGTAGTCCCCGGCAGGCAGATCCTTTTCACGCAGGATGATCCGTGCGGGGCGCAGAGAGGCAATGGCTTCGATACGGCCCATAAAGTCGTCCCGGCAGGCGGCTCTCTGTGTGACGGCGATCAGCCGGCGGACCGGTTCACGACACATAAATATAGTCCGCCATCACCGGCTGCATCCCCCCATCGAGGATGGACTGGTACACCTCGTCAAACGAGCGGGGATCGGAGATTTCAAACTGTTCGTCGCCCTTGCTGTCCCCGCTGTGCTCACCAATACCGGTGGAAACCCCAGCCGAAATTTTAGTGGCGGCAATTTGGATAATATTGTCTCTGAAACCCGCCCGCTCCCGGGTGGAGATGGTGATGCTGGCAAAGGGCATGAACAGGCGGTAGGCGCAGATTACCTGCAAAAGCTGCCGCTCATGCACATCCCGGGGATTGATTTTATCGTTATTGATGATGGGGCGCAGGCGCGGGCAGGAAAACGCGATTTCCGCGTGGGGATACTTGCGCTGAAGCAGATAAGCGTGCAGGCCGGTGGCGAACGCGTCCTTGCGGAAATCGGACAGTCCCAGCAGCGCCGCGAAGCCCACGCCCCGCATACCGCCCATCAAGGCGCGCTCCTGCGCGTTAAAACGGTAGGGGAAAATCCGCTTGTGCCCGCCGAGATGCAGGGTTTCGTATTTGTCGGAATCGTAGGTTTCCTGGAACACGGTCACATAATCCACCCCGCAGGCATGGAGATGAGCGTATTCGTCCGAATTAAGGGGATAAATTTCCACCCCCACCACCCGGAAATACTTCGCCGCCAGTTGGCAGGCATCGCCTATGTAGTCCACCGGCGACATGGAACGGCTCTCGCCGGTGAGAATCAGGATTTCCTGCAGACCGGTTGCGGCGATGGCTTTAAGCTCATTTTCCACTTCCTCCATCGTCAGCTTGGCGCGGCGGATTTTGTTGTGACAGTTAAAGCCGCAGTAAATGCAGTAGTTTTCACAGTGGTTGGCGATATACAATGGCGTGAACATCATCACCGCGTTGCCGAAGTGCTTGCGGGTTTCCCGCTGCGCCCGGGCCGCCATCTCCTCCAAGAAAGGTTCGGCGGCGGGGGAGAGAAGGGCCGCGAAATCGTCGGGAGCCAAGGACTCCGCGTCGAGCGCGCGGCGGACGTCCTCTTGGAAAAAAGCGGAAAAATCACAGGCGTTCATCCGGGAAATCACGCTGTCCATTACGTCGGAAGGGATCTGCTCCATCCCGGGCTGGTATTCCATATGGTTTGTATTCCGGTCGATCATTCTCCCGCCCCCTCAATCCTGCAAAAAGCCGGTCAGGGGAGACGATGCCGCCCCGCCTTCGCTCAGCACCCGGCCGGTTCCGGCCAGATAGGCCGTGCGTCCGGCCTCGATCGCCTGCCGGAAGGCCCGCGCCATGGAGGGGATGTCCCCGGCGGTGGCAATGGCGGTGTTGGCCATCACGGCCGCCGCCCCCATCTCCATCACCTCGCAGGCCTGCGAGGGCTTGCCGATGCCCGCGTCCACAATCACCGGCAGGTCGATTTCGTCGATCAGAATGCGGATGAAATCCTTGGTGCACAGTCCCCGGTTGGAACCGATGGGGGCCGCCAGCGGCATCACGGCCGCCGCACCGGCGCTTTGAAGATCCCGTGCCACGTTCAGGTCGGGATACATGTAGGGCAGCACCACAAAGCCTTCTTTTGCCAGGATTTCGGTAGCCTTGATGGTTTCGGCGTTGTCGGGCAGCAGGTATTTGGAGTCGCGGATCACTTCAATTTTGATGAAGTCGCCGCAGCCGCACTCCCGCGCCAGCCGCGCAATCCGCACCGCTTCCTCCGCCGTGCGCGCGCCGGAGGTGTTGGGCAGGAGCGTGACCCCTTCGGGGATGTAATCGAGGATGTTGGCTTCGCCGCCTTCATTTGCCCGGCGCAGGGCCATGGTTACAATCTGCGCGCCGGCGTGTTCCACCGCCGCTTTGATCAGCTCCAGCGAATACTTGCCGGAGCCGAGAATAAACCGGGAAGAAAATGCCTTCCCGCCAAGGGTAAAGGTATCGTTCATGATAGACTAATGCCTCCTAAATGAAATCATGGGGACTCCTGTCCCAGTATCAGCCGCAGCGCCATATGTGCCTGGTGGGCGGCGCAGGCCGCCACCCGCGAGGCGGCTAAGCTGCCCGCCTCACCGACGTCTGTTTGGCCGTCCCCGCAGAGATACAGCCGGGTCATCACCCGCCGGGTCTGAACCGTGTTGGCAGAGCCGATTCCCGCCATGCCCGAACCGGACACGATCACCGTATCGGGACATTCCGCCAACAACGTCTCGATTAGCAGGGCCTTCTGGTCAGCGCGGTCGAACGCTTCGCAGACAACGGAACAGGAGGAAAACAGCGTGGCGGCGTTTTCCTCCGACACCCGGACCGTGTGAAGGTCGTACGCGAGATAGGGATCGATGTTTCGCAGCTGAGAGGCTAGCGCCTCGGTTTTATACTGGCCGATTTGCTCCAGGTCATAGTGTTGCCGGTGCAGGTTGGTCAGGTCCACCCGGTCAAAATCCGCCAGCACCAGCCGTCCGACCCCCATACGGGCCAGATGCACCGCAATGTGGGACCCAAGCCCCCCGAGCCCGGCGATGCCGACCGCCGCAGACTTCAGCTTTTGTACGGCGTCCCCGCCCATCCGCGCGATGCGGGCGGCTTCAATGGTGTCTTTGGTAATCATCAGCCGCCGCCCACAAACTGGACGATCTCCACCCGGTCCTCGTCCGTAAGCCGTACGGTATCAAAATCCGCCCGGCGGACAACGGCGCCGTTGCGTTCCACCGCTACCCGGGCGGGGTCGAATCCCTGCGCGGTCAGGAACTCCCGCACCGTCACAGGGGCGGGGAGGGGCCAGTTTTTTCCGTTGCATTGCATAAAGGGCTGCCTCCTTTCGAAAATACATAAAAAGCCGGCCTCCGTAGGAGGCCGGCAAAGCATTCTTATACATCCGTTTTGCACAGCATTCCTACGATGGTCTTAACCAACAGGTTCTAAGGGTTAGGCCTGCTGGCCCTCTCAGCCGTCACCGGACGGCACCCCCTGCTTTGTTTATCCAGTATACACGTCCTGCCGGGGCTTGTCAAGAAAAGCCTGTGCAGCAGGCTGTCAAATGGACTTTTTCGATAAGCCGAAGGGGCGGACGGTATAATGCCGTCCGC
>URYP01000158.1 GCA_900552115.1 uncultured Oscillospiraceae bacterium
CAAGAGGCGGCGTCTTTTATTCTGAAACGCCTCCGGATCCGGCAGACGAATACCTGGAAAAATATGTGTAATAAAGTACATTGACAGATATAGTAATATGCGATATAATGTGATCATGGAGGTGAGGGAATGGGTGAAAACAAAATTACATCCGACCTTCTGCGCGGACATACGGATACCATGATCCTGCGCTTATTATCGCAGGCCGACCGCTATGGCTATGAAATTGTCAAGCTGATTGCCGAAGGGTCGGCCGGCGAATATGAGCTGAAAGAGGTTACCATGTATTCCAGCCTGCGCCGTATGGAAGCGGACGGCAATGTCGAGTGGTATTGGGGCGGCGAATCCCAGGGGGGCCGGCGGAAGTATTTCCGGATAACGGAGAAAGGCCGGCAAACCTATATCCAAAACAAGAAAAACTGGCAGTACGCCAAGCGTGTGCTGGATAAGCTGCTATAGGAGGTATTTATGAACGATCGTTTACAGGACTATCTAGACAACGCATTTGCCCCGTTTGCGGGTGAAAAAAACGTGTCGGAGCTGAAACAGGATTTGCTGGCCGATCTGCGGGAGCGATTCGAAGAATTGAAAGCCGAGGGGGATGACGACGAAACGGCGTTTAACCGAACGGTAGAAAGTATCGGCGATATAGAAGAGACCGTGCGGGAAATGGCGAATCTGTCCCGTGTGCTCGAACGACAGGTACTGCCGAGCTTCAAAGCGGGGAATCTCACGCAAAGCGATCTGTCCGGAACAACGCTGCGCCGGGGGGATTTTATCGCCAGCGCGCTGCGGGGAGCGGATTTTTCAGGTTCGGACCTGACTGGGTCCCGCTTTGTCAGCAGCGATGTGCGGGACGCCCGTTTTAACAGCGCCAATTTGACCGACTGCCGGCTGTCCACCGTTTCGTTGGATAACGCCCATTTTTGTGGAACGGTTTTTATCCGTACCAGTATTCGTACCAGCGGTATGAACGGCGCCCGGTTTTCGGATGCCCGATTTATTGACGCCCAATTGGTTAAGAGCGATCTGCGGGGGGCTATCTTTGACAATTGCGTGTTTGAAGGCGTGGATTTTAAATATTCCGACCTGCGGGGCGTGGACTTTGACGGTATGACCTTTAACGGGGTTAAGTTTGACAAAACGGCGCTCGGCGGGGCAAGCTTCCGAAACGCGGTACTAAAAAACGTATCGTTTGTGTCATCCATGATGAGCCGCAAATATTTTACCGCTCTGAAAACGGTTTGCTTTGAAGGGGCCAAAATGGATAAGCCAACCTATGCCGTCCTGAAGGGCTGGGGAGTGAACCTGGACGGCGTAACGGTGATCTGATATACTATCGTTCAGAACAGGCCCGGACTTTTTGACTTAACGAGGTGTAAGCCATGATTTTATCGGATAGGACCATCATGAAAATGCTGGAAAACGGTACGCTATCAATTGCCCCGCTGGAAAAGCATCAAATACAGCCCGCCAGCGTGGACGTCCGGCTGGGCGACACGTTCAGCATTGTTGAGGACTCCTCCGCGGGCATCGTGACCATGACAAATGAAATTTCATATAAAACCATCCACACCGATACCTATATCCTTTTGCCGGGTCAGTTTGTTCTGGCAACGACCATGGAATACTTTGACCTACCCAACCACTTGACGGCGTTTGTCGAGGGTCGGAGCTCCCTGGGCCGTATGGGCCTATTCATTCAAAACGCCGGCTGGGTGGACCCCGGATTCAAGGGGGAGATTACGCTGGAATTATTCAATGCCAATCGCTGTGCGATAGAACTGAAATCCGGCCGACGGGTGGGGCAGCTGGTTTTTGCCGAAATGGACGAGGAAGCGCTGCATCCCTATAACGGGAAATATCAGGGGCAAAAAGGCGCCACCGGCTCCCGTGTGTATATGGACAGGGAGCTTCCCTGAAAACACCGGGCGTCCTAGGCGGATTATTCCTTTCCAACCGCCGGCATCTGTGCTATACTGGTTCCAATACGCCTGACCCCCTGCGGGTGACATGGCAGGATATGACCTCCGTGTACCGCATCCTATGCCGTGTGGGGCCACACATGAAAGAAGGAAACAACCATGAAATTCTGCATTGGCAGTGCTCCATGCAAAGTCGTCATCCGGACGGTTGCGTGGAGCCGGATCAACCTCCGCTAATTGTCCGGACGGCTTTGCATTCCTGATGAACCCATCGTAATCAAAGGAGCAAAGTCGATATGAAACCAAAAATCAAGGGGGGCCTCGGCCCCTTTCTCTTGCTATGGTCTACGCAATCCCTGTCCTCGCTCGGCAGTGCCATGACCAGCTTTGCGCTGGTCATCTGGTCCTACCAGCAGCAGGGCTCGGCGCTGACCACATCCCTGCTGTCTGTTTGTTCATACGCTCCGTATGTGCTCATGAGCATTTTTGCGGGTGCGCTGAGCGATAAATGGAACAAGAAAATGACTATGCTGCTCAGCGACAGCTTTGCGGCTCTGTGCACCGTCGCCGTCTTGCTGCTCAGCCGCTCCGGATCGCTGCAGGTCTGGCACCTGTATCTGCTCAACGCGCTGAACGGCCTGATGAATACGGTGCAGCAGCCAGCTTCCTCCGTGGCGGTCAGCCTGCTCACACCCCGCCGGTATTATCAAAAGGTCGGGGGCATGCAGTCGCTGTCCAATTCCCTCAACACCGTCCTGACACCGGTAATCGCATCGGCCCTGCTGGCTTTGGGCAGTTTGCAAACCGTGATCTGGTTCGACCTGTTTACCTGTGCCGTGGCGGTAGCAACGCTGGCTTTCTGTATACAAATTCCCCCGGCCGCTACCGAAAGCGCGGCATCCCGGGAATCGGTGCTGACCAGCGCGGCCCAGGGGCTGCGTTACCTGAAACGTCACCGGGGTATTTTGGATTTAATCCTGTTCCTGGCGGCGATTAACCTGACCGCGTCCATGTACAATGCGGCGCTTCCGGCCATGCTCCTTTCGCGGGCAAATGGCGGGGAACCGGCGCTGGGGATCGTCAATACCTGTACGGGGCTGGCGGCGCTGGCCGGCAGTGTCGTCGCGTCGCTGGCTCCGGCGCCGAAAAGCCGGGTACGGGTGATTGGTAATGCGCTGCTGTTTGCCATGAGCACGGAAAATATCCTGTTGTCTCTGGGTAAAAGCACGCCGGTCTGGTGCCTGGGCGCCGTATTGGGCTGGATCGCCATTCCGCTGATGAACGCCAACATGGATGCCCTGCTGCGGTCCTATATTCCCGTGGAGATGCAGGGGAGGGTCTATTCCGCCCGCAATACCCTGCAGTTTTTCACCATTCCCGTGGGCTATCTGATGGGCGGCGTCCTGGTGGATAAGGTTTTCGAACCGCTGATGGCCCGCCAGGACGGCGGGGGATGGCTGGCTGTACTCTTTGGCTCTGGAAAAGGCGCGGGAGCGGCTCTGCTCTTTTTCTTTCTTGCCATACTGGGTGTGGCTACCTGCCTTGTTTTTCGGCGGGAT
>URYP01000159.1 GCA_900552115.1 uncultured Oscillospiraceae bacterium
GACATGGGAGATTATTTCAGAAGTTGGAGAGCCGCTGAAAGCCGCCCGTGCGGATGCCGCCGAATATTACGCCTTTTTCACAACTGGAATCCAGACCTCGCTTCTCGTGTCGGGCTTGGTACCGTCCTTATCGTAGTAAACCTCGATGTCCGGTGCGTTGCCGTATTCATAACCGGAGGTCGGCAGCCACTCGGTCGCGACTCGCCGCTGCAGCTCCTGGATGCTGCCCGGCATGGGGCCGATACACTCAAACACAGCCCAGGTAGCGGCGGGCACCATGTACTCCGTCATTCCCTGTGGAACAGCCTGGCTGGTGGGCGCGGCGATGTAGTAATCGAACCGGGTGGATGTGCTGGTGATGGGCGTGTCTCCACAGGCGCTGACGCCCATCATGCCGAAGGGCGGTTGGTCGATCATGGCCCCGAGCTGTTCAATTTTGCCGCCCGCAGCCACCTCGTTCCAGAAGGCGGGAATATCTTTATAGCAGGCTTCGTTTTCCATGGTGGTGGACAATTTCGGGCCGACAATGCGAAAAGCTTCTTTTTCTTCAAGTTTGTAGTTCATGACAGTCGCTCCTTTAATTGATACTTGAAAGGAGATCGGCGAATAGGCTTTTATGGTCACACCCTTTTCCCGGGCGGCATGCGGGGTAATGCCATGCTGGTTCTGAAACGCACGGGTGAAGGCGGTAGGCGAGTCATATCCGTAGCGGAGGGCCACGTCGATCACTTTCTCCACTCCGTTCTGCAGGTCCGCCGCGGCGCGGGTCAATCTCCTGCGGCGAATGTATTCCGACAGCGGTACCTCTGCCATATAGGAAAACATCCGCTGGAAGTGATAGGGAGAGCAGCAGGCAATCTGTGCAATTGCCGCGTAGTCGATCTCTCCGTCCAGATGCGTCTCAATGTAGGCAATCGCCTCATTCATTCGTTTCAGCCAGTCCATGTGGTCCACGTTCCTTTCCCGTCAATCCCAGAGAAGGGACCCCTGCTCCGGGTGATCTCCTTTCTGAATACCATCCTATCATGAAAGCCAGATCTTCGCCTCTCATTTCGTGCACCAATTTGAGAGACTTTTCTCCCAGTGTATCAGATAATCGGCCCAAAAGCAAAGACAAGCTTTGGAAAGGATTGAAACATACAGGCTTTGAGGGGTAAAACGAGCATAAAAAGGCCCTGCGGCATGCCGCAGGGCCTTTTTATGCCATTGGGACGGGGCAATCCTGATCTGATGAATCGGTTAAGCCTGAGAGCGCGGACAGGGAGTGGGTTTGGCACACGCACAGCAGTTGGCGGCTTTGGCCGCATACTGCTTGTCAAAACTGGGATTAAAAGCGTAGAAGTTTTTGCTGTTCAGGTGATCGGTTGCGATTCGCAGACCTTCTCCGAAGCGCTGATAGTGAACGATTTCCCGTTCACGCAGAAAGCGCAGCGGATCCAGAACATCGGGATCGTCAATCAGGCGGAGCAGGTTGTCGTACGTGGTACGCGCTTTTTGCTCGGCTGCCATATCTTCATGCAGGTCGGTCAATACGTCTCCTTTGGACTGAATATACGCAGCCGTCCAGGGCGTGCCGGACGCGGCCTGCGGATAAACGCCGGCGGTATGATCGACAAAGTAGGTATCGAAACCGCTTTTTACAATTTCTTCGTTGCTAAGGTTGCGGGTCAGCTGGTAAACCATAGCAGACACCATCTCCAGGTGGGCCAGCTCTTCGGTTCCTGCATGATTACAGTAATAAAAATTTATTTCAAAATTTTCGGGTACAGTACGATCTTAAAGTCCGCTGGGTCGTTATGCCATCGGCCGTTTTTATCTTTAGTATAAACAACTTTATCCAAGACGGTTTTAAGTATATCATTTTTGGCTTTTGGGGTTGGGAGACTGTTATAAATATCGAGTAGATGCTCTACTTTAGGGATAATCTCACGGCGGCTGATCTCGCGGCTTTCATCAAGAGATATTTCTTTTTCCATTTCGGATATGCCAGATTTAGCCTGTTCGATTCGATCAGAAAGGGAACGTGAACGATCCAGGAACGTATTGACGTCATAAACACCTTGTTCCAGAAGATCGTGGATATTGTCCATTTGCTTTTGAAGCTTGGCTAACTCGGCTTTCATTTTATCAAGAGCTTTTTTCTTAACATTCACCGCGTTTTTTTCGGTCGCGGAATTTTGCTTCTCAAATATTGGTTTTAGTTCATCGATCCAATCGCGAAGCGCATCCAGTATTTTCGTTTCGACAAGTGATAGGGACGAACTGATATTGTCGCATGTGGTTGCCTGACACATTAAAGTATCCGCATAACCTGAAGTGTAGGACCGCCGCAGCATTTTCCTGCCACATTTACCGCACACGACCAGACCGGCCAATGGATTTTTTACTATGTTTCGGCAATTTGTTCGCGTAAGCGGGTTTTTGGAGATCACTTCCTGGGCTTGCCGGAATAAATCATCGGAAATGATGGGCGGGTGAAGTCCGTCCACAATAATGCAATCGTCGATATCCGATCTTGGGCGTTCAATTGTTATTTTACCGCTCGTCATTTTTTTCTGTTGTGGTCTCCAGTTCCAGCGAATTTTCCCAATATACACGGGGTTCATCAGTATGTCCCTAATTGACCCAGGCGACCAGTCTTTCCCCCGTTTTGGAGTAATGTGCATTTCATTTAGTTTTCGGGCGATACGTTGTATCCCTAAACGGGTGTAGGCGCCGCTGTCATCATCGGGCACTCCTTTTGTGTACCACTCAAAAATAAGATGGACGATGGGCGCTTCTGTTTCATTGGGTATTAATGTATAGCCCTTTTCATGTTCCAATTTTAATCGATCATAACCATACGGGGGCCGATTGCCCACATACTTTCCGTCATTTACAGACGATAAACGGCCCCTTTGCAGCCGTCTGTTGATCGTTTTGTATTCGCGTCGGCTCATAAAAAGGCCAAATTCAAAATATTCTTCATCATACTCGTTGTTGGGATCGTATGTTTTAGTGGGAGTTATTATTTTTGTATCCGAATATTTAAACGTCTGAGCGACTATGCCCTGATCTACAGTGTCGCCACGTGCTAAGCGTTCCACTTCCATGACGAGTACGCCTGTCCACAAGCCTTGTTCTACCTCAGATAATAAAGCCTGCATCTTTGGCCGGGAGACTATGGTTTCGCCGGACACGACTTCACGATGTATTTTTACAATGTTCAAATTCTGACGATGTGCCAGCTCCATCAAAATCTTTTCGTGGCGTTCCAGTACATCTTCAGCGGTGGCGTTTTCTATTTCTATGTCAGCGCGTGACTTTCTGAGATAGATACAATACTGTTTAGATGACATAACGATCCTCTCTTTTTATACAGCGCAAATAACTAAAAGTGATAATTGAACACATTGTAGTGAAATTATATCACAATATGTCTTTATAAGAGATTTTTGTGGGT
>URYP01000160.1 GCA_900552115.1 uncultured Oscillospiraceae bacterium
GCCCCTGCCGCAGAACCGCCCCACCGGCGGCTCATCCTCGGTATGCAGGCCCAGCACCACAATCCGGCCGCCGGCCTGGTACTCCCCCAGAAAGCTGCCGGCCCGACCGCCTACCACCAGCAAAGGCTGTTTATCTTCATATTCTTTCATATGGATGCCGGCACGGTAACCGATATCCCCATGCACGAAAATACGGCCTCCCCGCATGGCGTAGCCCGCGGCGTCCCCGGCCAACCCGTCAACGGCGATCAGGCCGTCGTTCATGGTATCCCCCACCGCGTCCTGCGCGTTGCCGTGTACCAACAGCTCGCTGCCGTCAAGATAGGCCCCCAGCGCGTTGCCGGGTGTACCATAAATCTCCACCCGCCGGCCGGCCAGGCCGTCGGCCAGAAACCGATGGCCGCAGCAGCCGCGGATTTCCACCTGCCGGTCGGCGGCGGAGCGTATGTCTTCGTTGATCTGGCGGAACGTGCGTCCCGATGCTTGTATCACCATGCCTATAGCCTCCTCGTTTACGGCGTTTTTTATACAATCTTTCATTCCCCGGCGTGTTTGATGCCCAGGACAGACAGTTCTTTCTCGTTCAGCCCCACACCGCGCAGCATCAGCCGGTTGCCCCGCAGGGCCTCGATGGAGTTGATCCCCATACCGCCCATCATTTCCTTGATCTCGTGCGTCCAGGCGCGCACCAGGTTGACCAGCCGTTCGCGGCCCTCGTCCGGATCCAGCCGTTTTACCAGGTCCGGGCGCTGGGTGGCGATGCCCCAGTTGCATTTGCCCGACTGGCAGGACCGGCACAGATGGCAGCCCAGCGCCAGCAGCGCCGCCGTACCGATGTACACCGCGTCCGCTCCCAAGGCGATGGCTTTCACCGCGTCTGCGCTGGAGCGGATGCTGCCCCCCGCCAGCAGGGACACCTCCCCGCGAATGCCTTCCTCCCGCAGCCGCTGGTCTACGGCAGCCAATGCCAGTTCGACGGGGATGCCGATATTGTCCCGTATACGGGTGGGCGCCGCGCCGGTGCCGCCCCGGAACCCATCGATTGCTATGATATCCGCCCCGCTGCGGGCGATGCCGCTGGCGATGGCCGCGATATTGTGGACAGCCGCTACCTTGACGATAACCGGCCGGCGGTACTGCGTGGCCTCCTTGATGGAAAAAACCAGCTGGCGCAGGTCCTCAATCGAATAGATATCGTGATGGGGAGCCGGAGAGATGGCGTCGCTCCCCTCGGGAACCATGCGGGTACGGGAAACGTCGGCGACGATTTTCGCCCCCGGCAGGTGGCCGCCGATGCCCGGCTTGGCTCCCTGTCCGATTTTGATCTCGACCGCCGCGCCGGCATTGAGATAATCCTTGTGGACGCCGAACCGCCCCGACGCCACCTGAACGATGGTGTGCTCTCCATAGCCGTAAAAATCCTCGTGCAGGCCGCCTTCTCCCGTGTTGTAGCAGATGTGGAGATCCTTGGCCGCCCGGGCCAGCGCCGCGTGCGCGTTGTAGCTGATGGAGCCGTAGCTCATGGCGGAAAACAGGATCGGGGTGTCGAGCGTCAGCCCGGGATCGCGGTTATCCAACAAACGCCCTTGTTCATCCCGCTCCACGTGGGAGGGACGCCGGCCCAGAAATACCCGGGTTTCCATCGGTTCCCGCAGCGGGTCGATGGAGGGATTGGTCACCTGAGAGGCGTTGACCAGAAGGTGATCCCAATACACCGGATAGGGCTGCGGATTCCCCATGGAGGATAGCAGCACGCCCCCGGTATCGGCCTGCCGGTAAATTTGGCGGATGGCGTCACCGCTCCAGTTGGCATTGGGCCGAAATGTGTGGCCGGAGTTAACAATTTTAAGCGCCCGGGTCGGGCAAATGGCCACGCAGCGATGGCAGTTGACACAAAGGCTTTCATCTGCCGTCATGCGGCCGGTTTTATCGTCAAAGCGGTGGACGCCGTTGGCGCACTGCCGTTCGCACGCCCGGCAGAGGGTGCAGCGGTCCTCCCGCCGCACCACTTCAAATTCCGGATACAGATTATTTAGCGGCATGCCGCCCCCTCCTCTCTTTTGGATTCCAGCCGGACAATGACCGGCTCGCCGCCTTTCGGCGCCCATACGCGGGTTAGCTCCGGCTCGATCACGCGGATGGCTGCCTCCTCGCTGGCGACATAGAACCGCTTGCCCTTTTCCGCAGCCACCATCGATCGCAGCTTCAGCCGGTCGTTAAGCGCCATCATACCGCCCTCAAAACCCAGCAGGATGGAAAACGGCCCCGTGACCAGCAGGCTGGAAAAGGTATCCCGCAGATAGGTCAGCGTTTCCCGTTCACGGGGAGGCAGCCCTTCAATGGTATCCCAAAACGGAGCGGCAGCCACTGCGGCGGCTTCCTTGAGCGATAGACCCTGTTTTCTCAGGAGGTAATCGAATATATAAGTGATCACCTCGGTATCGGTCTGTAGTTCACAGCGGTAACCAAACATTTCCACATAGCGGCGGTTGGCGTCATAGGAAGAAATTTCGCCGTTATGTACCACGGTATAATCGAGCAGGGCGAACGGATGGGCGCCGCCCCACCAGCCCGGTGTATTGGTGGGATAGCGGCCGTGGGCCGTCCAGCCGTAGCCGGCATAGTCCTCCAGGCGATAAAAGTTCCCCACATCCTCCGGAAATCCCACCGCTTTGAACACGCCCATGTTTTTGCCGCTGGAAAAAATGTACGCCCCATCCATCCGGGAGTTCACACGTATCACACAGCGGGCCACAAATTCGCGTTCGTCAAGCTGGCTGTCGGACAGCTTATGGGGCAGCGGCATGACAAAATACCGCCAAATCAGCGGCACATCCGTGATGCCGGGCACCTGCCGAACCGGTATTTTTGAGAGGTTGATAATATCGAAATGGCGTTCCAGAAAGGCCTCGCAGCGGGCCTTTACATCCGCGTCGTCATAAAAAATATGCAACGCGTAATAATCGGCGTATTCCGGGTAAATCCCGTAGCCGGCGAACCCGCCGCCCAGTCCGTTGCTCCTGTCGTGCATGACTGCAATGGAGCGGACAATCTCCCCGCCGTTTATCGGCGCGCCGTCTTTTGAGAAAATACCGGATATGGCGCAGCCGGATGGTATCCGCACCTGGCCCTCTTTCAGCATGACCTGTTCACTCCTTCTGTTAAAAAAGCGTCCATGGCAAAACCGCTTTCCTTCCCGCTGGAAAGCGACCCCTCCATGAACGCCTTTGTTCTTATGTATTATAGCAATATGAAAGATGCATGTCAATAACTTTCACAAAAATAATGTTTTATTAGATATTAATCCTAATATATTATTATTAAGACGGATTTAATATTTAATCCTGCAAAAATCACTTGACAAATGGTGCTTTTTCCTTTATAATACGCTTGTAACG
>URYP01000161.1 GCA_900552115.1 uncultured Oscillospiraceae bacterium
GTGCGCCCCACGCCGCCGCATCCCAACAGGGCCACGCGCCCCGCCAGCGGGGCGCCGGCCTCCTGTAAAGCGCGCCGGAAGCCCGCCGCATCCGTGTTGTACCCGATCGCACCTTCCTCTGTGACCGCAATGGTATTGACCGATCGGTACAATTCCGCGCGGCCCTCCAACCGGGTAAGATAGGGAATCACCGCCTGCTTATGAGGTATGGTCACGTTGAGTCCCCGGCAATCATCCAGCAGCAGAGGCAACGCCTGTGCGAGGATTTCCGGCGCCAGATCCCGCTTGTCATAGGTCGCGTTTTCCATTCCCAGCAACGCAAACAAACGGCTGTGGATGAACGGGGACATGCTGTGACCCAGCGGATGACCGATCAGGCAGAAAGCGGACGATGATTGACGCATATGAATTCCTCCTCGGATGATAGAAAAACAAAAAAACTTTGCAAAGGTGATTGACAAAGATAGGGATTTTGCATACTATTACTAACAGAAGACAGCCGGTCTTAACTATAGCACAAAGGCGGCGGAAACTTCAAGCTTTTGGACAGCTGTTGGCCAAATTTGCGGTAAAGGAGGGGATTATGTGGTATTTGAAAAAGTGAAAACCATTGTCAGCAACCAGTTTGACGTAGAGGAAGACACCATTACGATGGAAACCAACATTGGTGACGACCTGGGCGCGGATTCGCTGGATGTGGTGGATATGCTGATGTCTCTGGAAGATGAATTTGACGTGGAAATTCCCGATGAGGAAATAGAAAACATTCATACAGTGGGGGAAATCGTCGCTTACATTGAAGAGCATATGTAACCCCCGTCATGAACACAAGTCGTCCGGAAAAGCAGGCTTTTCCGGACGACTTTTTGCTTATCCCGCCGCTGCGCGGATACGGCGGCATCCTCCCTGCCAAGCGTATAAAATCAAAACCCCCGGCCGCAAAAGCGGTCGGGGGTTGCGCATCACAGGCCGATTACCAGCCCGCCACTTTGGTGGCGATCCGCAGCACGAACAGCGCGGCGGCTACCCACATGACCGGATGGATCTGCTTGATTTTGCCGGAGCACACTTTCAAGATAACCCAGAACAGCATGCCGAACATGATGCCGTTGGCGATTGAATAGGTAAAGGGCATCATAATGATGGCGAGGAAGCCGCCCAGCGTATCCGCCATATCGCCTTCGAAGTCCATCT
This sequence comes from uncultured Oscillospiraceae bacterium, assembly GCA_900552115.1. Classification (GTDB taxonomy): domain Bacteria; phylum Bacillota; class Clostridia; order Oscillospirales; family Acutalibacteraceae; genus UMGS1474. Next base: position 1,195 of record URYP01000161.1, read on the forward strand.
TTTTGACCGAGCCCATCATCAGCAGGCCCACGAATACCAGCGCGGGCGTGGTAGCAAAGCCCGGGATGGCGATGAAGACCGGCCAGAAGAAGATGGCGACCAGGAACAGCACCGCCACGGTGACTGCCGTCAGGCCGGTGCGGCCACCCTCGGCCACGCCGGCCGAGCTTTCGACGTAACTGGTGACCGTGGAGGTACCCAGGCAGGCGCCCACGACGGTTCCCACGGCGTCGGCCATCAGCGCGCCGCCCACGCGGGGCAGTTTGCCGTCCTTATCCAGCAGGTTGCCTTTGTTGGCAATACCGATCAGGGTGCCGACGGTATCGAAAATGTCCACAAACAGGAACGAGAACACGATGATGCAGAAATCGAGCAGATGAGCGCCGACCCAGCCGAAATCAAACGCGAAGAACGTGGACTCCTTGATTTCCGGCAGCAGCGTCCAGCCGGCGAAATTGGGGATCAGGGAGCTGGCCGGGGCATACCAGCCCACCAGCTCGGCGATGATGCCCAGCACCCAGGTGGCGAGGATCCCCCACAGGATCGCGCCCTTAATCCGGAAGTGCCACATAACCGCGATCACCAGCAGGCCCACCATGGCCAGCGCAAATTCAGGGCTGGCGATCTTGCCCATGTCTACCAGCGTGGATTCACTTCCCACCACGATGCCGGCGCCCTTGAGGCCGACCAGGGCGATGAACAACCCGATACCGGCGGTGATGCCGTACTTGAGGTTGGCCGGCACCTGGTTGACCAGCGTTTCACGGAACTTAAACAGCGACATGACAATGAAGATGAGACCCTCCACCAGCACCGCCGTCAGGGCGACCCGCCAGCTGACGTTCATCCCCAAGCAGACGGAATAGGTGAAGAAGGCGTTCAGTCCCATGCCTGAGGCCAACGCCACGGGGTAGTTGGCGAAAAACGCCATGCACAGAGTAGCGACCGCAGCCGACAAGGCCGTGGCCAGGAACACCGCGCCGTAGTCCATCAGCGCGACGCCCGCGTCCCGTCCGGACAGCATCAGGGGATTGACGATCAGGATGTACGCCATGGACAGGAACGTGGTGATACCGGCGAGTATTTCGGTTTTAACGTCGGTATTGTGTTCCTTGAGCTTGAACAGCTTTTCCAAAAAAATCCCTCCTTAAAATGCTTGTGACACGTTCGCTGTGCCGCAGGGCTTGGACGTGTCACAAAATACCTCTTTATTTTACAAATCCACACCCGCCCTGTCAAGGAAAAGTTCAAAAAATATTCACATTTACCCCTATTTTTCTTGTCGTTTTAAAAAAGAACCCCGGTGAGAATAAAAAAAGCCGGGAGCAAGTCCCTGTTCCCTTGCCTGGCGGAAGAAGAAACCCAAAACGGCCTATGTACTCTGCCGCGATCCGTCCTTTCCTTATTCCTCATCACTTACTTCCGCGGAGTATATCACTTTCATATCGCTCTCTTTAACCGAGATAACGGGAAGCACATCAAACGTTTCATCCTCGTCAAAGCATACCAGCCATGTGCCATTTACACATTCCCCATCACAAACCCATCCTTTCATTCCCTTGTGCACGCCGTCCTTAATATAACGTTCTTTTTCCACTGTTAGTTCTACCTGATCATATTCTTTCATTTGTTCGTCCAGTTTTTCTAAAATATACTCTTCCACTTTATACTTTTTCAGTGCCTGCCGTTCCAACTCATTTTTAAGCATTTCAAAATCCTCTTTGGTATAATCCCAGTCCTAAAACAACTTGTTTTTACCCTTAGTCATATTTAGGAAAAAAAATATCTTTGGTCGTCTGTGGAGGGGCAACATTTTCGACCGCCACCGGTGGCGGTTGAAGGGAGAAAATGGCTGGCGCACCTAGTGCGCCATGCGCCGTGGTCGGCGACTGGCAAGAATGGAGAATCCCTTCAGGGATTCTCCCAATGGCTCGCGCCGTTAGGCGGGAGACTATGCGCGGCCTGAGCGGGATTAGGAACGATTTATACCATCAAGTTTAATCATAACGGATAATGAAACAAGAAAAAGAATTTCTAACGGGATTCTTCTTTATCCTTTTCCGCTTCAGCTAGTCTTTACACTGGGAGTCTTTGATAAAATAGCCTATAAAAAACCGCGGGATGGCAATCGGCCATACCGCGGTTTT
>URYP01000162.1 GCA_900552115.1 uncultured Oscillospiraceae bacterium
CATATAAAAACCGGGCGCCTTTGGGACGTCCGGTTTTTTAAAGGTAGAATCAGCATTAACCGCGCATACCAGAGGCCTCTCCCGTAAACTATACCGGTGAGGAGGGGTTATCATGAGAAAAGCCACTGTATACATGGCCGTGAGCCTGGACGGCTATATTGCCGATAAACATGGCGGCGTGGACTGGCTTGGCGGCAATCTTGAAGACAGCGACTCCATGGGGAGCTATCCACAGTTTATTGAAACCATCGATACTATTATTTTGGGCTATAAAACGTATCATCAGATAAAAGCAGAGCTCTCACCAAACAAATGGATTTACCAAGGCAAAACAAGCTATGTCGTGACGCACCGGATGGAACCGTCCACACCAGAGATCCGATTCGTGTCTGAAAGCCCGGCCGGCCTGATCGCCCGGTTGAAAGCCGAAAGCGGCAAAGATATATGGATATGCGGCGGCGCTAGCATGGTAAACCAGCTGATGGCATCGGGCCTCATAGATCGGTTTCACTTCACCGTTATTCCCATCATTCTGGGAGATGGGATCCGCCTGTTTGAACCACATCCGCTGCAAATCAGACTGCGGCTTGTTTCCACCACGCCCTACGGCGATATGGTGGACCTGGTATATGAGCCTATAAATCAAACGGTATAAACCTGCTCCCCGGGGCCGACCGCATTATGATATGCGGCCGGTCCTTTATAATTCTTGAAACATCCGAGGTGCCGCTGTCGGAAACTGGATTATATTTATCGGCTGGAGATCGGTCAATCACAGTCCCAGGCAAAATAGCGTATTGCTGGGAAAGGGCCGAATAGAACCATTCTGTCCGGCCCTTTCGGCCAAATTTGTACAAGCGCTCCGTCAGGACTACAAAAAGGAGTTACTATTTGGGGATTGAGAAAGTGCCGCATCTATGCTATGCTATTGAATACCGATCAAACAGCGCCGGTGCGGCCGGTTTGCTGAGGAGGCGACCATGTGAAAGAGGCATCCCTGTTCAAAAAAGCGACCCGCGTCAGCCATTGGTTTGATGACAATAAAGCACTGGAAGCCATACGGCAGGGCATGGTTTTCGCTATTCCTGTTTTTTTGCTGGGTTCCCTGGCGCTGCTGCTGCTCAACCTGCCGATCGACGGGTATGATGAATTTATCCGCCGCTTTCTCGGAGGGAGCGTGTGGGGGCTTTTGACCTGCATCCACACCGCCACCTTTGAATATATGTCGCTAGTGCTGCTGCTGACCATCAGTTACCACTACGGGCAGCTGCTGGACTGCCCGCATGAAGTGCTGATCCCGGTTGCCGCGCTGGGGGCGTTTGTCGCCTACGCCGGCGGGGATTTGGAAGCCGGCATTTTCGACTCCGACTGGCTGTTTACCGCCATTGTGATTTCGCTGCTTTCCACTTGGATGTTTTCCCGCCTGACCAAAGTGTTTACTGGTCGAAAATTGCATACGGACGGCGCCGACGCGCGTTTCAATATGGTGGTTTCCTCCCTGCTGCCCATGACCCTCGTGCTGGTCGGGTTTGCGTTGGCCCGTATCCTGCTGGTCGCCTGGATCGGCACCGTTAACTTTCAAAATATGTTTGCCGGGTTTATGAATGGTATTTTTCAGGATATGGGCCGCAACGTATGGAGTGGCCTGCTGTACGTACTGTTGCTGCATGTCATGTGGTTCTTCGGCATTCACGGCGGCAATGTAATGAACTATGTGGGGACCAATTTGTTCGGGGCCGGCGGAGATATCAACGCCGCACTGGCCGCGGCCGGGCAGGCTCCAACCGAAATCTGGACCAAGACTTTTTTTGACAACCTGGTACTGATGGGCGGCTGCGGCAGCCTGCTCTGCCTGGCAGTGGCCATTCTTCTGGTGGGACGGCGACGCAATGTCCGCAACCTAACCAAAATTGCGGCCCTACCACTGGCTTTTAACATCAATGAACTGCTGATGTTCGGAATTCCGGTAGTGCTCAATCCCGTCCTGCTGATCCCGTTTCTTTTAACGCCGCTGGCGCTCACATTGATCAGTTTCGGCGCGCTGGCCGTCGGTCTCGTCCCCCTTACAACACAGGCGGTCACCTGGACCGCCCCTTTGTTCTGGAGCGGTTATGTGGCGACCGGGTCGCTGGCCGGCAGCCTGTTGCAGCTGGTCAACCTGGCGGTCGGCGTAGCAATATATATTCCCTTTGTCAAATGGAGCCAGCGGCGGTATATGCAGTCGGTAGAAGAATCCATCCGCCGCCTGACGAAAACGGTGCAGGAATGCGAGCAGCAGGGGATCGCCCCTTCGCTGCTGGCCCTTAAGGGACGTGTGGGATCGGTTGCCAAAATGCTGGCTACCGATCTGCGGTATGCGATGAAAAATCAGGAGCTGGAGCTGTACTATCAGCCGCAGGTCCGGGCGGATGGCACGGTCATCGGCGCCGAGGCGCTGCTGCGGTGGAAACACGATATCGGCGGTTTCCTGTATCCCCCGCTAATAATTGCATTAGCGCAGGAGGACAATACGCTGGATGAACTGGGCGTCTATATTCTGAAGCGTACCTGCCGGGACATGCAGACCATTGAGCAAGCCGTAGCGGCGCCGCTGAAAATATCGGCCAACCTGTCGGTACACCAGTTCAGCGGCGGCGACCTGCCCCGCGTGGTCAAAAAGCTGCTCGACGAATACCAGCTTGATCCTTCCGGCCTTTGCCTGGAAGTGACCGAACAGGCGGCCCTCACCGGCACTCCGGCCATGCGGGAACGCATTGAAGCCTTGCGGGCGCTGGGCGTAAAGCTGGCGGTGGACGATTTCGGCATGGGGCACAGTTCACTGATGTACCTGCAAAACCATGATTTTGACATTGTCAAGCTGGATGGTGCGCTGGTGCGGGACCTGGACAGCAACGCCAAAAGCGGCGACATCATATCGTCTATCATTTATCTGTCCCGTTCCCTGGGCTTCCAGGTGATCGCTGAATATGTGGAAACCGAAAGCCAGCGGGCCGCGCTGGAAGCGCTGGGCTGTATCCAGTACCAGGGCTATCTCTACAGTCCGGCCCTGCCGCTGGACGATTTCTTGCCGTATGTACAGCGGCAGATGACCGCGGCCACGCGGACCGACAAGCCCGAATAAAATTTGTATATCGAAAAACGAACCCCCGGGAAAGGGCGC
>URYP01000163.1 GCA_900552115.1 uncultured Oscillospiraceae bacterium
TGGTATTGGCGCCGAGCGCGTCGCGGCCCTGCGCTACGACCTGCCGGATCTGCGACCACCGAACGGATACGGCGGTTGCCCAGATGATCGATATCGTCGATGGTGCCGATATCGAGGGCCAGGCAGTTGACATAGTTGACAGAAGCAAAGATGTCGTCCACCGTAATATGGTTGGGAACCAGCTCGGCGGCGCGGCTTTTAATCGCTTCTTTCAGGGCCTCCTCGGTATCGTTCTGTTCCAGAATCTCGCGCAGCACCGCGAACGATACCCGCTCGACGATCCCCAGTTCTTCCACGTCAAAGTCAACATATTTTGTAATATCCACCATGCCGTTGGATATGATTTTAACTTCACGGTTTTCATCGCCGTGGGTTTCCACGGTGACATAAGCCACCGTCACGCCCGCGTCTTCCATTTCCATGGCGCGGTCACGGGTGATGACCTCGCCGGCCTCCGCCATCAGTTCCCCGGTGAAGGGATTGACGACCGGACGGCTGAGGGTGCAGCCGGACAGGCGGTTGGACAGGCCCAGCTTTTTATTGTATTTATAACGGCCGACACGCGACAGGTCATACCGGCGGGGATCGAAAAACAGCCCCTCCAGATGCTGCTGCGAATTTTCCACGGTCAGCGGCTCGCCGGGGCGCAGCTTGCGGTAAACCTCGAGCAGCGCTTCCTCGGTGTTTTTGGTAATATCCTTTTCAATGGTGGCATGCATCCGCTCGTCGTCGCCGAAAAACTCGAGAATTTCAGCGTCGCTGCCCAGGCCCAGGGCCCGCAGCAGGACAGTCACCGGCATTTTGCGGTTTTTATCGATGCGGACATAGAAGATATCGGAAAAATCGGTTTCGTACTCCAGCCAGGCGCCGCGGTTGGGGATGACCGTGGAAGTGAACAGCTTTTTACCAGTGGAATCGTAGTTCATGCCGTAGTAGACACCGGGAGAGCGCACAAGCTGCGACACGATGACCCGTTCAGCGCCGTTGATGACAAACGTACCGCTTTCGGTCATCAGCGGGAAGTCGCCCATAAACACTTCGGATTCCTTGATCTCGCCGGTCTCCTTATTGATGAGCCGCGCGCGCACCCGCAGGGGCGCCGCGTATGTCACGTCGCGTACCTTACACTCCTCCACGGAATACTTTGGATTCTCGTCCAGGCGATAATCCACAAATTCAAGTACCAGATTGCCGGTGTAGTCGGTGATTGAGGTGGAATCGTTAAAAACCTCTTTCAGCCCCTTCTCCAGGAACCACTGGTACGAGTTTTTCTGAATCTCAATCAGGTTGGGCATTTCCAAAACCTCATTGATCTTCGCAAAGCTCATACGGGTGTTGTTTCCCAGCTTTACCGGTTTGATGTTCACCATCCGCCTTCACTCCTGTTTCTGAATTTTCGTTCCCCAGGCCCTAGCCGAAAAGTTTGCAAAACCCTCTTGCCAATTAAACATATATGTGCTATGATAACTATAAAATAGGTATATAGCTCCACGGTGTGATACAGGATAATATCATATCATGGGGTGGTTTGGTTGTCAATCGTTTTTTACGATTTGGCGGCCTTTTTTCTATATTTTAGGGATTTTTACGCTCATCGCTCTTTGTTGCCCTCATTTTTTTAAAAACCGCCCCCTCCGGAACGCCCGGGGGCGTTGATCATTTGCGAGCTTGCTGTGTCCCCTGTTCATTCCTGTTTTCCGCGTATATCCCTATGGATTTGGAACAGACTATTAGCAGAAAGGGGCGATTCACATGGAATCCAAAGAACAGGAGAAAAAACAGAAAGAGTCCGCTCTTTGCAAGGATACACATCTGGACGAGGTCATCGGCCAGGTACACGGCGCATATATCATGCAGCCGATCACCAAACCCGACCGCCGGTTTCCCGAAACCAACGTGGCCCGTCCCAGTGATGAAAGCGTGGAAGAAAACCGCGACTGGGTGAACTTTAATAAGAAATAACATGGGTTGGATGATTCTAAAAAGGGATTAACCGGCGCAACGCGCATTTCGAGACGGCGCATCCTTTTCTGCGCGCTCCCGACGAATGCAGCAGAAAAGCCCCGCGGATTATACCGCGGGGCTTTTGACATGTCTTTATTCCGCATCCATATCGGCGGGCTTGGTCTGGTAATAATGCGGTTCACAGGTGAGGTTGATCCCCAACCGGCGGAACACTCGTTCGTCCACCTGTGACAGGATCACCGAGGAATGCACCTCGCAGCCCCGCAGCTTACTAAGCTGCTCCATGGCCAGCTCCGCCGTGGGATTGGTGGCCGCGCTGATGGACAGGGCAATCAGCACCTCATCGGTATGCAGGCGGGGATTGCGGTTGCCCAGATGATCCACTTTGAGATGCTGGATCGGCTCAATCACCACCGGAGAGATCAGGTGAATTTCGTCGCTGATGCCGCCCAGGGTTTTCAAGGCGTTCAGCAGCAGGGCTGCCGACGCGCCCAACAGATCCGAGGTTTTACCGGTGACAATGGTACCGTTCCGCAGCTCCATGGCGGCGGCCGGTGCGCCGGTACGCGCGGCTTTTTGCAGCGCCGGTGCAATCACCGCCCGGTCGGTCGCGGTGATGCCGGCCTTTTTCATCAGCAGCTCCAGCTTGTAGACCACATCGTCCCGCACCACACCCTGCCGCTGGCCGCACAGCGCGGTATAATAACGGCGAACAATTTCCTGGCAGGACGCCTGCCGCACCACCTCATCATCGATGATGCACTTGCCCGCCATGTTGACGCCCATATCGGTGGGTGATTTATACGGGCACGTCCCCACGATCTTCTCAAACATGGCGGTCAGCACCGGAAAAATCTCCACATCGCGGTTGTAATTGACAGTGGTGGTGCCGTAAGCCTCCAGATGGAAGGGATCAATCATATTCACATCGTTGAGGTCGGCGGTCGCCGCCTCATAAGCAAGGTTGACGGGGTGCTGCAAAGGCAGGTTCCAGATGGGGAAGGTTTCAAATTTGGCATAGCCGGCTTTCACGCCGCGCTTATGCTCATGATAAAGCTGGGACAGGCAGGGTGCCATTTTGCCGCTGCCGGGGCCGGGCGCGGGAATCACCACCAGCTCGCGG
>URYP01000164.1 GCA_900552115.1 uncultured Oscillospiraceae bacterium
TGATGGCCGGGGCCATGCTGCTGTTTGGCAGGCGGCCGACCAAATGAAACAGGGAGACTTAAAATGCAGATAGGAGGTTCGTATGAAACGATATAAGGGGATTGTCTGCGGAGCGGTTTTGGCCGTGCTGCTGGCCGGCGGATGTTCGCCGGCCCCCGCCCCGGCGCCGGATGCGCAGCCGGGGAGCCCGTCGGCCTCTGTCACGCAGGCGTCGTTGTCGGGCTCATCCCCGGCGGATAAATCGGGGACAAAAGCCCTGCCGTCACGGACAGGGAACACAGCTGCGTCCTCCGCCGCGTCCAACGCGTCTTTGGGAGACAGGTTGCGTTCCACCGCCAGCCATACCCGGCGTCCGGAGGGAGCTTCCACGACCTCGGCCCGTCCATCCCCGCCCGTGTCCGCTTCGACACGGTCAAAAACGACCGCTGTCCCGCGTGACGGGAAAATCACCGTCACCTTTTCGGTGGATTGCTCCACGGCGGTGGCCGCGGGCAATGAGACCGCGCAGGCGATATCCTCCGACGGTATAATCCTCAAGCCGATGTCTATAGCGCTGGAAGAAGGGGCGACGCCTTTTGACGCGCTTCAGAAAAGCGGCCTGGTGGTGTCTTATAGCCGTGACGTCTTTGGGGTCTTTATTAAATCCATCCAGTCTCTGGCCGTCAATGCCTGCGGGTCTGAAAGCGGCTGGCTTTACAGCGTCAATGGGACTTATCCAGGCAAAAGCTGCAGCAAATATACGCTGAAAGACGGCGATGTGGTTTGCTGGCGGTATACCTGCAATAACGGGGCGGACGTATGAGCCGTCGGGGGCATGTGTTCGCCGGTTACCATGCGGGTGTGATTTTTCTCTATTTCGTGGGGGCGCTCGTCTTTACCATGAGCCGGATGAATCCGGTAACGGTCGGGTTGTCTCTGGTTGCCGGCAGCGCCTATGCGGTGTATCTCAAGGGACTCCGGGCTTTCGGGCGGACGCTGCGTGTTTGCCTGCCCTTGTGGCTGCTGGCGGCGGCAGTCAACCCGTTGGTAAACAGCTTAGGGCTGACGGTGCTGTTTACCGTCGGCGGTGTTCCCATTACATGGGAGGCTCTGTGCTACGGCCTGACCGCAGGCGGAATGCTGGCAAGCGTGATGATCTGGTTTTCCTGCTATCAGGAGATTATGACCAGCGATAAGTTTCTAAGCCTGTTCAGCCGCCTAGCGCCGGTTACGGCCATGATGGTGGCCATGACCCTGCGCTATATCCCCGATACCATCCGAAGGGGGCGGGAGATCAGCCGGGCGCAAGCCGCCTTGCAAGGCAGGGAGCCGCAAGGCAAGGCCGGCCGTGTACGGCGGGGGCTGCGTATGGCGTCGGTGCTGATGAGCTGGAGCATGGAAAACGCCATGGAAACGGCAGACTCGATGAAAGCGCGTGGCTATGGGGAAGGAAAGCGCTCCGTATATCGGCACGAACGAATGACGGGACGGGACGGATGGGCGCTGGTTCTTTTGGTCGGTTTGCTGGCGGTCGGCCTATGGTGCGTTTGGCAGCCGGAGGCGGAGGTCCGCTTTTATCCGTTTATAACAATGCCGGCGTTTTCCATTGTGGGGACGGCCGCGGCGGGGACGGCCCTGTTGTTTCCCCTGATACTCGAAGGAAAGGAGTGGTGGTTATGGCGGCGGTGTCGATAAAGGCATTGTCTTTCTGGTACCCAGGTGAAGATACGGCGGCCCTGCGGACTATTTCCCTGGAAATAGCCGCCGGTGAAATGGTGCTGCTGGCCGGAATAACCGGCAGCGGAAAAACCACCCTGCTCCGCAGTCTCAAGCCTGAGGTGGCGCCGGCCGGTCGGCGGGAGGGAGGCATCCGCGTGGATGCGGAGACCGATGAAATCCGGCCCTCGCAGGTGGGGTATGTGGCCCAACATCCGGACAACCAGCTCGTGATGGATTCCGTCTGGCATGAACTGGCCTTCGGGTTGGAAAACGAGGGACTGCCCGCCCCGGTCATCCGCCGGCGGCTGGCGGAAACAGCCGCCTTTTTCGGCATGGAGGATTGGCTGGAAAAAAAGGTTTACGACCTGTCGGGAGGGCAGAAACAATTGCTCAATCTGGCGGCGGTCATGGTTATGCAACCGTCCGTCCTAATTATGGATGAGCCGACCGCCCAGCTTGATCCCATCGCCGCGCGGGAATTCTGGCAGATGACGACGCGTATCCGGGATGAGCTGGGCGTCACCGTCATCCTGTCCGAACATCAGCTCGAGGACGTCCTGTCCCTGTGCGACCGCATACTGGTGATAGGGGACGGGGCGCTGACGGACGACGGTTCTCCCCGCGACGTGGCGTTGGCCCTGCTTGAACGGAACGATCCTCTTGCCGGGGCGCTGCCCGCCGCGACGCGGTTGGCCTATCGGCTGGGAGAGCGGACGCACCTGCCGCTGACCATTCGGGAGGGCCAACAGTGGCTGGCGGAAAGACCGGCCAAAGTCCGGAAATGCGCTGCGGCGGAGCCGGCGCCCCGGCGGCAGGAGTCGGTGTTGCAGGCGCGGGAGCTTTGGTTCCGTTATGACCGGCAGGAGGATTTCGTCATCCGGGGACTATCCCTGCGGATTTATCCAGGTGAGATACACGCCCTGTTTGGAGGCAACGGATCGGGAAAAAGCACTCTGTTGCATCTGCTGGGCGGGATCGACCGCCCCGGCCGGGGCAAGGTTGTGCGCGGCCAGGGCCTGCGGATCGGGCTGCTGCCCCAGAATCCGCAAACCCTGTTTGTAGCGGACACACTGTGGGAGGACTTGCGGGACGGTCAGACCGAGGCCGGCTTTACCGATGCCGATATCCGGCACTGGCTGGAGCGCATGGGCATGGGGCGGCTCACCGGGCGGCATCCCTATGACCTGAGCGGTGGCGAACAGCAAAAGGCCGCGTTTATCAAGGTGATGCTCCGCCGCCCGGATATCCTGCTGCTGGACGAACCCACAAAAGGGATGGACGCGGCGGCGAGACAACAATTGTCGCGGATTTTTATGGAGCTGAAAGCGCAGGGGACGGCCGTCC
>URYP01000165.1 GCA_900552115.1 uncultured Oscillospiraceae bacterium
ACTGGGCGGCGGTTCTCGGTGCCAATTGACAAGCGTAAACAGCAAGTCGAAAATATTATAAATTTTATGCCGTTATTTGGCCACCGGATGACGGATCACGGTTTTCAGCCGCTCGGGACTGACACGGCGCGGGTCGCCAAGGTATATCTCGTGGTGCCGGCGTGCGCCGTCCAGGTCGTTGCGGTAACCGGCCGCTTCCACAAACGCGTTCAACGTTTCAATGGTGGCCGGCTCGTCGTCATAGGGGCCGAGGTGCATCACCTGCGCGCACAGCCCCTCCCGCCATACCTCCAGCCGGGCGGCGGACAGGTCCAGCCCCGGTTTCTTTTTGGCCAGGGCCTGTTTGGCCTGCTCAAAAACCGCCGGCGTGACAAAATCCGGCTGGCGGATCATCGACGTCCAGCAGAACCGGTCTTTATCGATGACGCCGGTACCGTCGTAGCCCTCGTCGTCCACCGACCACAGGCCCTCGAGCGGCGGCACCACATACTCGAAATAACCTTCCGGCTGCGCGCCGCTCATCTTGCTCATTTTAATGGAATAGGACAGGCCGTATAAAACCTCCATCGCGGCCTTGTACGCCTCGCAGGTGTTGGGATTGCCCCGCCCGTCCACCATAATAAAGGGCATGGCGGGCACGTCGATCAACACCGGCGTGGTTTTGGGGCGGTACAAATCCGGGTATTCCTTCTTGTAGTCGAACGGCGCCATGGGAACCCCTCCTTTAAAATCGGTTACGTCTCCACTGCCGGCAGCGGGTCGCCCGCCTTGGCGGCCTGCATCATAATGGCGCATTCCATCCGCTTGCGGAACAGCTCGCAGCCGTATTCGTATATCCCCCGAATGGAGCCGGTTGCGTGATAAGCATTGGCCGCGCAGCCGCCGCTGCAGTAAAGCCGTGCCCAGCAGTCCTGGCAATCCGGGCGTGCGTAAGCATTGCAGAGCTTGAATTCATCGCGCACGTCCGTGTTGGTCACGCCCTTCCACACGTCGCCCAGGCGGTAGGCCTCATCGCCCACGAACTGGTGGCAGGGATACAGGTCGCCCCACGGGGTAACCGCCATATACTCGGTTCCCGAGCCGCAGCCGGATATACGCTTGTAAATGCAGGGGCCGCCCTTGAGATCGATCATGTAGTGATAAAAGGTGAAGCCGTTCCCGGCTCTGTCCCGCCGGAGCATTTCGCCCGCCAGTTTCTCATACTGGTCGAACAGCACCGGCAGGTCGTCCGCGGTCAAGGCATAGGGGTCGCCGGGGGCGCAGACCACCGGCTCCATCGACAGCTCCCTAAAGCCGAGATCCGCCATGTGGAGGATGTCGTTCAGGAAATCGGTGTTGTGGTGGGTGAAGGTGCCCCGCACATAGTAGTTCTTTTGTCCGCGGCTTTCGGCCAGCTTCTGGAAGCGGGGCACGATGTCGTCGTAGCTGCCCCGGCCGGCCGGCGTGCGGCGGAGCCGGTCGTGCACCTCGGGCCGGCCGTCGAGGCTCAGCACCACGTTGTGCATTTCCCGGTTTGCAAAGTCGATCACCTCATCGTCCAGCAGCATGCCGTTGGTGGTCAGGGTAAAGCGGAATTTTTTGTTATGCAGCGGCTCCTGGTCCCGACCGTAGGCCACCAGCCGTTTGACCACGTCCCAGTTCATCAGCGGTTCACCACCGAAAAAATCGACCTCCAGGTTGGTGCGGCTGCCGGAATGGGCAATGAGGAAGTCCAGCGCCTGTTTGCCCACCTCAAAGCTCATCAGCGCGCGGTCGCCGTGATATTTCCCCTGGCTGGCAAAGCAGTAGTCGCAGGTGAGGTTGCAGGTGTGGGCCACGTGCAGGCAAAGCGCTTTCACCACCGGGTTGCGCTTTTTAAAATCAAAGGCGATGCCTTCGTAGGTATCCTTTGAGTACAGCTTGCCCTGCCGCCGCAGTTCCTCGATGTCGTCAAGGGTGTCGCGGATGTCCTGCTCACTCACACCGGGATATTGCTCCCGCAGGGCGGCGGAAACCTCCGCCGCCGGCAGGAACTCGGCCATTTTGATGGCGTCGAACGCCAGCTCGTCCACCACATGGACAGCGCCGCTGTATACGTCAAGCACAATGTTGTATCCACCAAGTTTATACGCATGTATCATAATGAAATCTCCGTTTCAGTCATATCCCCGGCATGGCCGGCGGGTTCCAGGGCAAGAAAAAATCGCCGCCCCGGCCGCCAAGTGGCACGGGCAGCGATTTTTTAGTGCTGTCAGGCGTCCGTTTACTGGGCGTCCCCGCATTTTTCGCAGGGCTGGTTGGCCACGCCGCAGGAGGTTTTGCAGGCCGACTGGCAAGAGGTCTGGCATTCGCCGCAGCCGCCGTCCTTTTCGCTCTGGGCGAGATCGCGGGTGTCGAGGGTCTGAATACGTTTCATAGGTTGCACCACCTTCAAAATATTGGAGCAGAGGGGACGAACCGTCCCCTGTCTCGTTCGTTTCCTATTGTAACCGCCCAAGGGGGGCTTTGTCAATCGGTAACCGCCAATTTGTCACAGATCGATTAAATCCAGCGTGTCCGGCAGGCCGCCACAGGTGCTTTTCAGCGCTACGCCCGCCTCCGTCAGGCGGGCGGCCTGATCCAGCAGCGCGGGGGTGACCTCCTCGCCGGGGGTCAACAGCGGGATGCCGGGGGGATAGGCCCAGACAAATTCCCGCGATATACCGCCGGCGCAGGCGGCAAGCGGTGTGCGCCGGCCGGGTAACGCCCGCGCTTCCTGCATGGGCAGCCGTGCCGGTGGCAAAATCAGCGGCGGCGGGGCAGGGGCCTTTGGTGCTGCCGGGAGAGCCGCGTCGATCTCCAGCAGCGCCGCAGCCAGCCGGTCGAACCCCTCGTCGGTGTCGCAAAGGCTGGTCATGCACAGCACATAATCGCCCCCGGCCATCTCCGGCTCCAGCCGGTAGGCACGCCGCAGGCGTTCCGCCAGGGCGGGGCCGGTCAGCGGCGTGCCGCGGGCGGAGATCACCAGCTTGCCGGGGTCGAACCCGGCAAAGGCAGG
>URYP01000166.1 GCA_900552115.1 uncultured Oscillospiraceae bacterium
CTTAAGCCGCAGCCTGTTCTTCACCACACAGCTTCTGGAGCTGGGCGTGCCGGTGCTGGGCATTTGCTACGGCTGCCAGCTGATGGCATGGATGCTGGGCGGCAAGGTAGAGACGGCGCCGGTGTCCGAGTACGGCAAGATCAAGCTGACCGTGCTGGGCGGCAGTGTGCTGCGAGATGTGCCCCAGGACTCCACCGTTTGGATGAGCCATACGGACTATATCGCCCAGCCTCCGGCGGGCTTTACCGTCACCGGTAAGACGGCGGACTGCCCCTGTGCGGCGATGGAGAACCCGGAGCGTGGCCTGTATGCAGTGCAGTTCCACCCGGAGGTGACCCATACCACTTATGGCAAGGAAATGCTTCATCATTTCTTGTTTGATGTTTGCGGTTGCTCCGGCGACTGGCAGATGGATAATTTTATCGAAAAGACCGTAGCTGCGCTGCGTGCGCAGATTGGTGACAAAAAGGTGATTCTGGGCCTGTCCGGCGGTGTAGACTCCTCCGTGGCAGCGGGCCTGCTGTCTCGCGCGGTGGGCAAGCAGCTTACCTGCGTGTTTGTGGACCAGGGCTTAATGCGCAAGGACGAGGGCGATTTCGTCGAGGAGACCTTTACCAGGCTGTTCGATATGAATTTTGTCCGCGTGGGCTGCGGCGATACCTTTTTGCAAAAGCTGCAGGGGGTCACCGATCCCGAACAAAAGCGCCACATCATCGGCGACGAATTTTATGGCGTGTTTTGGAATGAGATTAAGAACCGGGCCAGGGGCGAGGCTTTTTTTGCCCAGGGAACGATTTATCCCGACCGCATCGAGAGCGGCAAGGGTGCGTCCGGCCAGGGCGCGTCCGCAGTCATCAAAACCCACCACAACCAGCGGGAGATTCCCGCGGATATCGGGTTTCTGGGTGTAATCGAGCCGCTGCGCGACCTGTTTAAGGACGAGGTGCGTGAAGTCGGTGAAAAGCTGGGGATCCCCAAGGAACTGGTGTGGCGGCAGCCGTTTCCCGGCCCGGGACTCGGCGTGCGGATCGTAGGCGAGATTACGGCGGAGAAAATCCGTATTTTGCAGGATGCGGATTGGGTTCTGCGGGACGAGATGGCCAAAAACGGCTATGAAAAAGAACTGAGCCAGTTCTTTGCGGTGTTCACCGGCGCGAAAGCCGTCGGTGTGATGGGCGACCACCGCACCTATGAGAACGTCATCGCCCTGCGAGCGGTGACCACCGACGATTTTATGACCGCCGACTGGGCGCGAATTCCCTATGATATCCTGGCAGCGGTGTCGAACCGTATTACCAACGAGGTGCGGGGCGTCAACCGTATCGTGTACGATATCACGAGCAAGCCCCCCGCCACGGTGGAGTGGGAGTAGAAAATAACAGTAAGAGCGGACGGCTGAGGCCGTCCGCTCTTTTTAGAATCAAGTTCTCCGTTTATGCGCGCAGGCCTGCGCGGCCTAAGCGCAAAGAAATTATGTTGGGATGCGCTGTTACTTATTGACAACCGGATTATCCGTTCTGCCTAACAAGTAATCAACGGATACCCCTAAGTAGTCAGCTATTTTTACGAGATTATTGACGGTTGGGATTTTTATCCCGTTCTTATACTCGTTCATTAAACCCTGAGAAATTCCAGTAGCTTTGGCAATTTGGTAGGCTGTGATATTATGTACATTTATATATTCCACAAATATGTTTGTAAACATTTGTACAAACCCCCGAATATCTCAACTGAGATATTTCTCTGTTGACATTATATCTTGGATGAGATATAATCAAAAGCGTGGACGGCAGAGGCCGGGCAATGGCAATAAGTCCACAGGCGGCGACGGTCAACGCTTTTGATTTTCTGTACGTGCGCACGTACTAAGGCATGAAGCCGTTTTCTCCGGCTATCATCGAGAAAGACGAACACAGCTTAAATATAGCACAAAACCCGCTGGCTTGCAAATTTTTGCCGGTGTAATGTCTATTTGAGATCCGCTAAGACAATAAACAGAAAGGATGTTCAACATGATTATACGAAAATTAAGCACAGACGACTATCTGACCCTGCGTAAGGGGTTGATGGAAAACGCCCATCGCGACCCACTGGACGCGGGTTTTACGGGTTTTACGGTGGATTTGCAGATCGCCGGCGTGGATTATTCCGTGAAGCTGCTGCCCGCCGGCCACCGCCAATGGGCCGTCACACAGGCTTATATAATTTAGGAGAAGAATGGCGTTAACGCCATTCTTTAAATGTCTCCGGCCTTTTAGGCCGGAGACTATGCTTTTTCTTGAAATTTTGCTCTATCAGGGCGTGCGGTAATATCGGATCCGGTCGATCCGCCTTAATCGGCGGGATTGTTGTTTTTTCGTGCGAACCACTTGATTTTCGCCCCGCTGCGCCTTTATAATAGAAGCATTGAATTAGGCAAGTATATGGAATGCAGGAGGACAGGCTATGAAACAGGATATGATCGTGATTTTGGATTTGGGCAGTACCCAAAACCCGAAGCTGGCCCGCGATATCCGGGCGTTAGGCGTCTATAGTGAAATTTATCCCCATGATATTACGGCGGAAGAATTGAAGGCGCTCCCGGGAGTAAAAGGCGTCATTATAAACGGCGGCGACAACCGGGTAGTGGACGGCATCGCCATCGATGTTTCCAAGGAGCTGTACGATACCGGCGTTCCCTTTCTCGCCGTGGATCATGAAAAAGCGCTGTGTGCCGATTCTCTGCCCGTGTGGCCGGCCGACGAGGAGGCGTATACCGCCCTGCTGCGCCGTTTTGTGTTTGACACCTGTGGGGCCGTATCCAACTGGAACATGAAAAACTTTATCGCCGACCAGGTAGAGCTGGTACGGCGGCAGGTGGGAGATAAAAAGGTTCTTCTGGCTTTGTCCGGCGGCGTGGATTCCTCGGTGGTGGCGGCGCTGCTGATCCGCGCCATCGGCGATCAGCTGGTCTGCGTGCA
>URYP01000167.1 GCA_900552115.1 uncultured Oscillospiraceae bacterium
GTTCAAGTCCGGTCAGCGGCACCATGCCGGAGCAAAGTCCGCTTTGCTCCGGCTTCTTTTATCTTAACAGACTTTAAAAATATATGATGAAGGGTCGGACTATATGAAAAGGATTATAACCGTATTGGTCTGCTTCCTATTCGCTTTCTGCCTGTCGGCTTGTTCCTCCTATAACGGGGAACAGGTTGAGCAGAGCCACACGGACACAGGCTGGCGATTATCCTTTCAGAAGTTCAGCGGAAACATATCGCACACCTTTGATTTAGACCTGGATGAACCGGTCACCCTGTGTTATCCCTATACATGCCAGGCGGACAGCCTGAAACTGACTGTGCGGCAGGGTGAGATGGAACAGGAGCTGCCCCTGGGGAATACGTCTTATTCACTGGACCAGTTTAAGTCGGGAAAACTGGAGATTATACTGGAAGCGGAAAACGCCGGAGAATCCCTGTTTGAATTTGAACTCGTACACTGAGTCTTTCGTATATGAGTTTTTAAAAGCCGAACGCCGCTGTGGCGTCCGGCTTTTTGTTTAGCAGGGAAAAAAGATGAAAAAATAATGTTAATATACGCTTGACATTGACGCGGCGTCATAGTCTAAAGTGTGATTTGTGAGGTGATTGCTATGGAATATACCATAAACGAACTGGCCCGGATGGCCGGGATCAGTACGCGTACCCTGCGCTATTACGACCAGGTCGGCCTGCTCTCTCCGGCGCGTCTGCCCACGAACGGATACCGGATATACGGCCCGGCCGAGGTGGACAAATTGCAGCAGATACTCTTTTTCCGCGCATTAGGCGTGTCGCTGGATGAGATCGGCCGGCTTTTGAAATCGCCGGATTTTGACCGGGAAACGACCTTGAAAAGCCATTTGACCGCTCTTGTCAAACAAAGGGAACAGCTGGATAGGCTGATAAAAAACGTATCCAAAACCATTGATGCACTGAAAGGAGGAACGAGTATGGACGATCAGGAAAAATTTGAAGGACTGAAACAACAATGGATTCGTGAAAACGAAACCGCTTACGGTGAAGAAATCCGTGAACGATTCGGCGACGAGGCCATGGACGCCTCCAGCCGCAAGATACAGGATATGAGCCGGGAGCAATGGGAAAACGCCCGGGAACTGAGCGAGCAAATCAACGCCAAGCTAAAACTGGCCTGCGAACAGGGGGACGCGGAAAGCGCGCTCGCCCGAGAGGTCTGCGACCTGCACAAACAATGGCTGTGCCTGTTCTGGAAGGACGGATCCTATTCTGTAGAGAAACATTTGGCACTCGCTCAAATGTATGTGGCGGACGACCGATTCAAAGCCTATTATGACGCGATTCTTCCCGGCGCGGCAGAGTTTCTGCTAAAAGCGTTAACCGCCTACCGCGCCGGTTAAACCGCCCTATCCGCTACCCGGTATATAGCCTTAAATCACCTCAAAAGCCCCGCGAAGGCTAATAGCCTTTCGCGGGGCTTTCTCTGCCTGCAAGCCAGAAACGCCGTTACGCCTGGTGGTCCGTCGCCTTTTTCAGCTTATAGTCCGCGCCCCAGGTGGCCATGGCGTCCAAAACCGGTTTGAGGCTGTATCCGGTTTCGGTCAAAGTGTATTCCACCCGCGGCGGCACCTCCGCATATACCCGGCGGGATACCAGCCCCCGGGCTTCCATATCCCGCAGTTGAGCGGTCAGGACCTTCTGGCTAACGCTGCCAAGGGACTTTTTTAGTTCCCCGAACCGCTTGGTGCCGGGCAGCAGATCCCGCAAAATCAGGACTTTCCATTTGTCCCCAATCAGTCCAAGGGTGGTTTCCACCGGGCAGGCCGGCAGCGTGGTGGACGGCATAGACAGCATCTCCTTTATAACGCCTCAATAGTATCCAAAAGGTAACTACCGCACAATAAAGTGCTTACTTTACAATTGATACTTACAGGATTATTGTATAGACAAGGGACAGAAATGTCAAGTTCCCGATCGAATTTCAATCTGGTTAAGGAGGAACCATCATGAACAAAAATGCATTTGAACAAATCCGCTTAGGCAAGGGCGAGGTATCGCTTTATAATTTCGGAACGATCCGGCTTCACGCCTACAAAACCAACGATCCTATTGACGATGAAGTGTTCATTCTTGAAAAAGACGGGCAGGCCGTGCTGATCGAATCTCCCTGTTTTTTTGACAACAACCGGGAGCTGGAGGCTTATCTGGACGATCGAAAGTTTGCCGTGGCTGGCATGCTGCTGGCGTATCATATGGGCGGCGGTCATTTTTTGCCGGATGCCAAAAAATACGCCACCAAAAATGCGGACGTTTACGGCCATACGGGAGGCGGGAAAGCCCTGATCGACAAGTTTTCCCAAGTTTTCGGAACCGCCTTTGACGACTGTGTGCACACGGTCACCGACGTCATTGAAGAGGGTCCGGTAACCATCGGCGGTATCGATTTCCATGTCACCGCCACCCCCGAGGCGTTTGATATCGAAATACCGGCGATCAACGCGGTTTACACCCACATGCTGGGGCACGACTGCCACTCTATTGTCGCCGGCCCCGGTCACGCGGACGCGATGATCGCCCAACTGGAAAGATATCGAAAAGAAGGGTATACTTTGATCCTGACATCCCATTACACGCCGGAAGATCTGAAAGACGCCGACGCCAAAATCGCTTACCTGCGGAATCTAAAAGAGATAGCCGCCGGATGTACCGGCGCGGACGCGTTTAAAGCCGCCGTCAGCGCTGCCTATCCGAACTACAGCGGCGGCAATTACCTGGATATGACGGCCGGTTTCTTTTTTCCGACAGTAAAATGAATCGTCGGATGAAGGATTCGGCGTATGGCTCGGATTTTACCAACGTAAGGATGTTTGCAGTACACCCTATTGAGAGGAATCACTATATAACTT
>URYP01000168.1 GCA_900552115.1 uncultured Oscillospiraceae bacterium
TCCTTTTGGCATACCTAAAGTGTAACTTAGGCTTTAGGTAAATTATACCAACCCTTGCCGCCTTGTCAATACCAAATACCCGTTGTGTAAAACTATCACTTGCTCCTGCACGACTTCCATAGTCGGCGCAAAAAAAACGGGAGGCATGCACACGCATACCTCCCGGTCACTTGTATTGTCAGGATAGAGTGATTTTTCCCGTCGCCGCCTGCAATACCAGCAGCGCGTCGCTCGCCGTTACGCCGGCTTTGCCGTCAACGTCCGCCAACCGCTGCTGTTCCGCCGACAGCGTTATTTTGCCAGTTGCGGCCTGTAATGTAAGCAGCGCATCCTCCGCCGTCACCCGGCCGTCCCGATTGACGTCGCCGGAGACAGGGTTGACCGGATCGATCGCTTCGCCCGTGACGGTTACCGAAAAGGTTTTCTGCTTGGAGGGCAGGGACTTCAGCGACACGGTAAGCGTTGCGTTACCAGGACCGACAGCCAAAAAACCGCCCTTGCCATCCGGACGCGCCACTTGCAAATTGGAGCTTGTAAAATCCAGATCGGAAGCGGCAGACAAGGCCGTGTGGCCCTGCCAGCCCTGATTGTCCCAACCAAAAGTGACCGACGCCGTTTCGCCGGTGCGGAGACTGTTTTTACTCAACGACCCTACCGGCTCCAGCCGGTCAGGCGTGGCGCTGACAGGCTGCTCGACATCCCGGTTGGCGGGACGAGCCACCGTTTCGGCCGCCTGCGGGCTGAAGACCTGCACCCAATACCAGGTGGAGCCCATCCGGAAGCTGCCCACGCCGATGCTCTTCCAGCGCGTGCTGAGAATGTTGGCGCGGTGTCCGGACGAATTCATCCACTGGTTCATGGTGCCCTCGGCAGTTGAGGAGCCGGCGGCGATGTTCTCCCCCATCGCTTTGGCGCTGATGGTGAAGCAATCGGTGCCATCCGGCCGGGTGTGGTCAAAAAACAGGCTGGTTTCCGCCGCGCGGAGCATGGCGCCCTCCAGCAGTTCGCGGTCCATCGTCAGCGGCGACAGACCCTCCCTGGCCCGCTCCTCATTGACCGCCGTGACAATATCAAACGCTTTATCGTATGCGTACGTTCCAGGCAGGGTTACGGTTACCGCCGTTTCCGCGGCCGCGGGCCAGACGCTGACGGCCAGCGTCAGTAATCCGGCTGCCAGTATACGTGCCATTTGTTTCAGTTTCATATATTTTCCTCCCTTTAAAATTTCGTCAGGGGAAGAAGCGCCGCAGCCACGCCGATTTGCGGGGCGTATACGGCTGATACCGCAGAGGAATATCCACATGCGGCTTTTGTTTCACGATGCTTTTATAATGCGTAAATGTATCGAATCCCTGACGGCCATGGTAGCTTCCCATGCCGCTGGCTCCAACGCCGCCAAAGCCCATATGGCTGGTTGCCAGATGGACCACGGTGTCGTTAACACACCCGCCGCCGAACCGCACCGAGGATAATACCCGGCGTTCGGCTTTCCTGTCGGTGGTGAACAGATAGAGCGCCAGCGGGGTGGGATGACGTTCAATTACCCGTATCGCCTCATCCAGTGTACTATAGGACAGCACTGGGAGCAAGGGGCCAAAGATTTCCTCACCCATCACCGCACTGTCCGGCGTCACTGCGTCCAGCAGGGTCGGCTCGATGCGTAAGGCCCCGTCCGTGCGGCCGCCGACCACCGCCCGGCCGCTTTTCATCAACCCGCTCAGGCGGTTAAAATGTTTGCCGTTGATGATGTTGCCGTAATCGGGATTTTTCAGCGGGTCATCCCCGAACTGGCGGCGGATTTCGGCGCGGATATTCTCCACCAGCTTGTCCTTGACCGCCTCCTGCACCAGCAGGTAATCGGGCGCGACGCAGGTCTGGCCCGCGTTGAGGAATTTGCCGAATACGATTCGCCGCGCCGCCAGCGGCAAATCGGCGGTTTCATCGACAATGCAGGGGCTTTTCCCTCCCAGTTCCAGCGTCACAGGCGTGAGGTGGGGCGCAGCCTTTTCCAGCACCAGCCGGCCTACTTCGATACCGCCGGTGAAAAAGATATAATCCCACCGCTGATCCAGCAGTGCCTGGTTGACCGCCCGGCCGCCCTCGGCCACCGCCACCCATTCCGGCGGAAACACGCTTTCCAGCAGCTCCCGGATGACGGCGCTGGTAGCCGGCGCATAGGCGCTCGGCTTCACCACGGCGGTATTGCCCGCCGCCAGGGCATCGACCAGCGGTTCCAGCGTCAGCATAAAGGGATAGTTCCAGGGGCTCATAATCAGCACCGAGCCATATGGCTCAGGGATGCGGCGGCTGGAGGCGGGAAACTGGGCCAGCGGCGTTTTGACCCGCCGGGGACGTGAGAACCCCTCCACATGGCGGATCATGTAGTCCAGCTCTCCCAGCGTCATGCCGATTTCCGTCATATAGGCTTCGGTTTCACTCTTGCCCAAATCCTCCCGCAGGGCCGCGGCAATGGCCGCTTCCCGCTCCCGGATGGCCTGCCGCAAACGCCGCAGCCTTTCCCGGCGGAGAGCGGTGCTGCGGGTGGTTCCCCCGGCGAAAAACGTCCGCTGCCGTTCGATAACCGCCTGAATATCCATGATAATCGCTCCTTTCCCCAACGGTGCGCCGCCTCATATATCCTCAGTCTGGGCAGGCGCGCGGCCGCTTATACCGCAGCGGCCC
>URYP01000169.1 GCA_900552115.1 uncultured Oscillospiraceae bacterium
GGACCGAATGGCAGAAACATTCACTGCGGGTACTGGTTCTTACTTTACTGAAAGATTATCCGGAATGCCGCGTATGCGGTCACCATTGACGGCGTGGAATCCCCTCTTTCTTTTTTCGGCCTGTACGCCCAAGGGCTGCCCGAAACGGAGCGCCGGCAGCTGGCCGGGATGTTTATCGCCTCGATCCCGGCGGGAGCCGTTGTAACACTGAGGAATAAATCCGCCACCGAGGATATCCTGCAAGGTTCCGGCGTGGATAACCAGGCGGTCAACCGCGCGTCGATCCTGCTTCAGAAAATTGCCTGATTAACCGCCGTTCTGTACGAAAGGGTGCGGAACCGGCCGGGATAAGCCAAGCCTGCTGCTTCTTTCTGTTTTTCACAAAGACAAGGGGTCTGTTTTGTGAAAAACACCTTTACTTCCAGCGGCAAAACAGGTATAATACCTGTATAATCTTGGGCCGTGGGGCATGGTATCAATCCAGTATTTAATCAGGAGGCTATGGCATGGGCGGTATTTTTGGCGTTGTATCCAAGACAAGCTGTGTGTTTGATCTTTTTTTCGGGACGGATTATCATTCGCATCTGGGTACCCGGCGGGGCGGTATGGCCGTGTATGGGGAGCATGGGTTTGACCGTGTGATTCATAACATTGAAAATTCGCCTTTCCGCACCAAATTCGAACGGGACGTCGAAGAGATGGACGGCTGTTTTGGCATCGGCTGTATTTCGGACAGCGAACCGCAGCCGCTGACGGTGCGCTCCCATCTGGGAACCTTTGTCATCACGACGGTGGGCCGCATCAACAATCTGGACGAGCTGACCCGGCTGTGCTACGAAAAAGGATACATGCACTTTCTGGAAATGAGCAACGGGCAGGTTAATCCCACCGAACTGGTGGCCGCGCTCATCAACCAGCGGGAGGATTTGGTCGAGGGCATCCGCTTTGCCCAAAGCGTCATTGAAGGGTCCATGACCCTGCTGTTGCTCACGAAAAAGGGCATTTACGCCGCCCGCGACCGGCTGGGCCGCACGCCGATCATGATCGGGCAGAAAGAGGGCGCCTACTGCGCCTCGTTTGAGAGCTTCGCCTATTTTAATCTGGGCTATCATCCCTATAAGGAGCTGGGGCCGGGCGAGATCGTGTTCATGACGCCCGAAGGTGTGGAAACCGTCAGTCCGCCGCTGGACGAGATGAAAATCTGTTCCTTCCTCTGGGTCTATTTCGGCTATCCCACCTCCTCCTATGAGGGAATCAATGTGGAGGAAATGCGCTACCGCTGCGGCAACATGCTGGCGGCCCGTGACAATGTGCAGGTCGATTCGGTGGCGGGTGTGCCCGATTCGGGAACCGCGCACGCCATTGGCTATGCCAACCGCTCGGGCGTGCCCTTCTCCCGTCCGTTTATCAAATACACCCCCACTTGGCCGCGGTCTTTCATGCCGACCCATCAGAGCCGGCGTGACCTGATCGCGCGGATGAAGCTGGTGCCGGTGGATGCCCTGATTCGGGACAAACGGCTGCTGCTCATTGACGATTCCATCGTCCGGGGGACCCAGCTGCGTGAAACCACCGAGTTTCTCTACAGCAGCGGCGCGAAAGAGGTACACGTCCGCCCGGCCTGCCCGCCCCTCATGTTTGGCTGCAAATATCTCAATTTCTCCCGTTCCACCTCGGATATGGATCTGATTGCCCGCCGGGTGATCGCGGCCAGGGAAGGGGACAACGTGCCGAAAGAGGTGCTCGAGGAATACGTCAATCCGGAAAGCCGGCGCTATCAGGACATGATCGAAGAGATCGGCCGCCAGCTCAATTTTACGTCGCTGCGCTACCATCGCCTAGACGATATGATGGCGTCGATCGGCCTCAGCCCCTGCAAGCTCTGCACCTACTGTTTCAGCGGTATAGAATAATGACAGAGGCCCCGGGACGGTATTTCGTCCCGGGGCCGTTTATTGGATGTGTTACCCGTTTGCGGGTATAATGGGCGTTCCGCCCCGCAGGCTTTGATGCGTAAAGATGTCACATCCGCTAGGAGTGGAAAATCTTGACAAAAGCGGCCTATGGTGCTAAACTATAAATAACAATAAAAAAACACCACCAGCGGGGGCATGTGCGGACACACATGCCACGCCTACGAGATGAAGTGTTATTGGCACTTACACCCGTAACCGGAAATCCGGCATCCAGTGGCAAAAGGAGTATATCACATTTGCCACGAAATGACAAGTTTTTCGGCTATGTTTCTTTCCTGCACCCTTTTGGGGATGGGGAGAGCATTCTGTGAAAAGAATGGGCTGTGCGAAGAACGCTTCGCACAGCCTTTTTGTTGTTAGCCAAGGGGGATGGCGGCCCATCGTGTATCCGCTGTAGGCGGCAGCGCCATTCTCCCTCCCACCCGTAGGGGGATGCTCACATCCCGCCGAATATATAAAAGAATTATGTCCCAAAACGAGAAGACAGGAGACAACGCCTATGTTCAGCCAATGGAACCCTTGGGCAGCCCTGGAATCCTGAGAAACTCCCGAACGGACATAAAAATACCG
>URYP01000170.1 GCA_900552115.1 uncultured Oscillospiraceae bacterium
TGCTATAGTCGAAGCCTCATCGCAATTGGAGGTGTAGAACCCCGAAGAATGATGCAAAAGCATCATTCTTCCAATGGCTCGCGCCGTTAGGCGGGAGACTATGCGCGGCCTGAGCGCATGATTAGTAAATATTCAATAGATTTGAATTGCTAATCAGTAAATGAAGAATCCCCATGGGGATTCTTCATTTTTTCTCAGTATTTCCCGGGAAATACCGAAGCTGCTCATTATCTTGACTTTAGAATCAAGCGCATTGTATAATAGATGTTGTTATATTACATATATTTTATTAAATCAGCCCATAAAAGTAAGCCAGATGTAAAACAGTATACGTTACAGACGATAGGAGGACTGTTAGCCATGCCTGATACCGTATTGTGCGTCGGCAGTGTCACAGCCGACATTATTGTTCCGGCGGTTGATGCGCTTCCCTCTCCGGGGACGCTGAAAAGCGTGGGTAGTATCAGCGAGCACGTGGGCGGCTGCGCCTCCAACGCGGCGATCGATCTGGCAAAGCTGGGCATTCCCTCTTCGCTGGTCTGCCGGATTGGACGGGATACGTTCGGGGACTTTGTTTTGGATACCGTGCGCCGTTCCGGAGCGGATGTCAGCGGCGTCCTCCGGGACGAAGCGATCGGGACGACGGTATCCGTCGTATTGGTGGATTCCGGCGGGGAGCGCCGGTTTCTCTACTATCCTGGTTCCACCTCGGCCTTTACCGCACGGGATGTGCCGGAAACGCTGCTGGATGGCTGCGCCTGCGTTTTTATCGCGGGTGCCATGCTGCTGACCCGGTTTGACGGGGTCCCCTGCGCGGCGCTTCTGCGGCGGGCAAAGGAGAAGGGTAAAATGACAGTTATGGATACCGCCTGGGATTTTGAGGATATCTGGATGGATAAAATCCGCCCCAGCCTGCCCTGGCTCGATTATTTCCTGCCGAGCTATGACGAGGCGGCCCGTCTGACCGGGGAAAGCGATCCACCGCTGATGGCGCGGTCGCTGCACGCGCTGGGGGCGCGGCATGTCGCCATCAAGCTGGGCGGCGAAGGCGCTTATCTGCTGCCGGAGAATGGAGCGGGAGTCTATCTGCCCGCCTGCGACGCCGGCGAGGTGGTGGACACCACCGGCGCGGGCGATTCTTTTTGTGCCGGGTTCCTCTGCGGATTGATGCAGGGCTGGGAGCCGGAACGCTGTGGGCGGTTTGCCAACGCCGTCGGCGCGCACTGTGTCACCAAAGTCGGCGCGTCCTCCGGTATACGGCCAATGGCGGATATCCTCGCGTTTATGGAAAAGCAGGATAAAGCAGTAGCAGGCGGAATACCATGACCATGGCTATGGCTTTGTTCAAATGAAATCCCTATATGTTCCACTTTAAACACTGACATGGGAGGGCGATAGTATGCTGGCCAATTTGAACGATCTTCTTCCCCGCGCCCGGAAAGAGGGCTACGCGGTGGGGCTGTTCAACACCGTTAACCTGGAAATGGCCCGAGGAGTGCTGCAGGCAGCGGAGGATATACGCAGCCCGGTAATTATCGGCACGGCTGAAATTCTGCTTCCCTATGCCAGTTTATGGGAGCTGTCCCACCTGCTGCTTCCCATGGCGGATAAAGCGGCTATACCGGTAGCCGTGCACTTTGACCATGGACTGACCCCGGAAGCGATCGACCAGGCGATCAGGCTCGGCTTTACCTCGGTAATGTACGACTGCTCCACCCTCCCCTTTGAGGAAAATGCCGCACGGGTGGCGGAGCTGGTGCGCCGGGCTCATTCCCTCGGCGTAACGGTGGAGGCGGAGCTGGGCCACGTCGGCACAGCGGACGGTGATTCTCCTGAAGCGGCCTATACCGATCCCCAGGAAGCGCTGCGGTTTGTCCAGCTTACGGAGGCGGACGCGCTGGCCGTGGCGGTCGGGACGGCGCACGGCGCCTACCGGCAGGCGCCTCGTCTGGATTTTGAGCGGCTCTCCCGTATCGCCTCCCTTGTCCCGACGCCGCTGGTGCTGCACGGGGGATCCGGCCTCTCGGAATCCGATTTTAAAGAGACAATACGGCGGGGCATTGCCAAGGTCAATATTTTCACAGATATTAACAACGCCCAGGCGAAGTGCGCCCACGACCGCTACTTTGACGGGATGGGCATCACCGATCTGATGAACGATATGACAGCGGCTGTACGCATGGAAGCGCTTAAAAAAATGGCCCTGTTTGGCAGCGGCGGACGCTGCTGACAGAACCAGTTCGTCTGATAAGTATAGGTTTACTATGAAATGTGAAAATGAGACTAAGCAATATACCGTATCCAAACCGAACGGCGTGAAGGCCAATGCCTTCACGCCGTTTGTCAACTGATCAATTTCTCCCTCATCTCCTGCAAAATCACCTTTTCCCTCCGGGACACCTGCACCTGGGTCATGCCCAGCCGGTCGGCGGTCGCCTGCTGCGTTTGGCGGTTGAGGTACCGCAGGGTAATGAGCATACGGTCTTTGGGCGGCAATTCGGTAAGCACCTGGCGCAGGG
>URYP01000171.1 GCA_900552115.1 uncultured Oscillospiraceae bacterium
AGCCGCAAGGAACACCGGAAGCACCACACAACAGGCAGACCGGAACACCAAATCCCTATCTGCCGGACGGATACGCTTGCCGCGATACCGGAAAAGCTTCATATCACTTACGCTTTCTTCTCCGGCGGGTTGTCCTTGCGCGGCTGGGCGGGCTGCCCGCTGTTCGGCGCAGAAGCCGGTTCGGGCTTGACCAATACGATATCCTCCGCCTTGATATACCAGTCTACATCTGCGTTGTCGCCGAACGTCGCGTGCGCCACAGCGCCGAATTTCGCGCCCACGAGGTCTACCACCGCATTATACGGATAGTCCCGGACCGGGACGCTGGCCGGGATACTCACCTGGATCATGCGGCCCTGCGTTTTGCTTTTCAGATCGTAGGTACGTTCTTTTACCACATCCGACCGCGTACCGTCCTCATTCTGCACATAGACCTCACGGCGCATGGAAGAAAAGCGCAGCTCACCCAGCGTAGGGACATGTCTCCCTGTAAATCCATTTCCGAATCTTGCCATAAACAATACCCGTCCTTTCTTCCTTACGCCTTGATGATATCATCCGCGTGGATAATAAAATCTATATAACCATTCCCGTTGATCGCGTAACCTTCCGCCGTCACCCACGGGTTGACAAGCTGCACCGGCTCCATATAGTCAAAATGTTTTTCGCCCGCCTGCGCCGGGATCACGACTTCGATATCGTCCGCACGCTGTACATCCGAAAACAGCTTGTACCGCCGCTGGACAACAACTTCCTGCCGCCCGACACGCTTTTTATCTTCACGGCTGGCCTGTTCCGGCCCGCCAAATTCCAGATTGCCAAGGTCTTTTTCCTTGTCCGGGACTACAAACAGTAAATTCATAATGTTACCTCCAACCTGCTGTCATGGTTTATTCTGTCATTACTTCTGCGATACCCGCCATGATATACTCCGCGCAGGGCAGGGCGATCGCGTTGCCGAGCGCAAAGCAGCGGGCATGGTTGCTGATGGGTTCATCCTTGCAGCCGTATGCCGTCCAGCCCTCGGGCAGGCCCATGAGCCGTTCACATTCCAAGGGCGTAAGGTCACGGATAAAACCGTCCTGCTCTTTTCCCTCATACCAGAATGCGAAGGGCTGACCTACACTGGCAAGCAAAGTTGGGAAGGGTTCGCCGTTTCTGCCGAAACACGTGCGGAAACCTTTTTGATCGCCCTGCTTTGCCATTGACCGCATCCGCCGGAGCTGGAAGGGACGCACGACGGGTACCTGCCGCCCTGCTTGAGCAGCAGGTATTCGATCTCCGCGGGCGGCGGGCAGCCTGCTTTCGCCGCAAGGCGCAGGATACGGGAGCATACTGCGGGGCTTAAATAATACTTCTGCGGCACGTTCTCCTGCAAAATCCGCCACGACGAACACCCGCCGCCTACGCTGCGAAAGAGCGGGTTCTCCCCAATACTGGGCGTCCATGAGCCGCCAAGCGGTATCAGCCCGTCCCCCTCGCACCATTCCGGCGTGCGCCCAGATACCACTATCAGGCATTGGAATCTCGGTACCTGTGAATGCGTGGAGCACGGCTGCAAAATCCAGCCGGTCATTTGACACAAAAGCTCCCGCGACGTTCTCCCAGACAGCGAAAGCTGGATACCGGTTATCTGTTGCATTCCTCATTTCCTCAATAATACGCATGGCCTGATAGAACAGGCCGGATTTACTGCCTGCCAGACCGGTACGGTTGCCGATCTGCGACAGATTTTGGCACGGCGAGCCGAACGTGACCACATCCACGGGCGGTATTTTGCCGCCGTCTATCTGCGTAATATCGCCCAGATGCAGCATTTCAGGGAAATGCCGCTTGGTGATGGATACCGGCGCTCTGGCGATCTCGCTGGCCCACACGGGGACAATGCCACAGCGGGACGCGGCGAGAGGGAACACGCCGATGCCGTCAAAGAGACTGCCGAGTTTAAGTGCGGACACGGCCGGACCTCTTGCGCCCCCGCGCCCGCACGCCGTCCATGCTGTTCCACTTTGGGGATTTCCCACGGATGCGGGAGAAGCAGTCACAGCGTTCGTCCGGGTCCAAATTCGCCCCGCAGTAGGGGCAGGTGTGATAGTACATAAGCTGTCCTCCTTTTGATGGTTGGTTGATGGCCTGCACAGATCCCGGCGGCGGGCGGGCATGGTGAGTGACGATCTCAGGGCATAAAAATAACCGCCCGGACAGGGCGGTTCGGTGGATTGTTCGGTTGTTCATAAACTTATTCTTTCTACATAATATTTTTGTCACACATGATTCACCTTGACAAAAAAGGCAATCTAAGATATCCTTTTATTAGAAAAAGCAG
>URYP01000172.1 GCA_900552115.1 uncultured Oscillospiraceae bacterium
TCGTCCTCTTTTTATTACCTATTACTTTTCATAATCCCGCAGGCGGCGGCGATAGGCCTCCATAATCTCCTCCTCAAAGGGGAGTGTTTCCGGCTCTGCGCCCAGCAGACGCAGGAGATAGCGGGTAAAGGGCGGGTTCATTATCAGCAGCGGGCCGAGCAGATAGGTGCCGAACACGTTATGCATATGAACCCCTTCATATGGCAGGCCTTTGTGCAGACCCTCCCCCTTTTCGACCGTGATAAAGGGATACGCGCTGTCCTGAGCCGGCCAGGCTTTTGTAAACTGGGTTTTGAAGCCGACGATCTCCATATCCTCGAACCGGCCCTTGAATACGTCCGCATAGCGGCGCATCATATCCCGCTTTGCCGTAACAGGCAGCAGGCCCAGCCCTTCGATACGGCTGCCATCCTCGTTTTCAATCCCTTCCCCCAGCACTTCCATGGCGTTGCCGGTCAGCAGGAAAACCGTTCCCTTTTCCATCAGCTCCCGCAGGCGCTCCGTATAGGGCTTTAAATGGGCGACGGCCTTTTCCTGCGCGCTTTCGGTCATAGGACCCATATAGATCAGCGCCACGTCCTCCTCGGCAAAAACCGGCTTTGCGTACATCGGCGTATCGGCAAACTGGGCCTGAGGCAGGCAGCGGCGCAGATAGCGCATATTGCCGGGGTCGCCGTACAAATTGCCGTATTCCGGGAACAGGGTTTCCACGATCATACCGCATCGCCTCCTTTCGCGCAAAGAGAACGCAGCTCAGCCTTAATATCCTGCGCAATGGCATTGTTGCAGATATCGTGCAGCAGGAAAATGGTGTCCACCTCGGCTGTTTTCAGCATCCGGGGCGTTTCCCGCTCATCCTCGCAGCAGGCAATGCGTTCCTTCTCCACATCCGCCATCAGCAGGCGCATCTGGAAATCCCAGGCGCGTTTGCCCCCGACGATAATTTGAACAATATCGTCGTCCCGCAGGAATTCAAAATCGCATTCGTAAATCCAGGTGGTATTTTCCGTGGAATATTTGGCGTCGTGCACATCATCGATTACCAGAATGACCGCTTTCTTCCCCGGGGTTTTGCGCACAAAATCGAACACCCGCGAACAGGCGATGGGATTCTGCCCCTTGGCCAGGTTGTCCACAATGATTTTGCCGCCGACCGACTCTTGATTAAAGCGGGTTTCCACAATCTTCATGTTCTGGTAAGAGGCTTTCAGCCGGTCGTAGTCCAGGCCGAACTCCCGCAGCAGGGCAATGGCGGCCGCCATGTTGTACAGGTCGGTGATGTTGTCCCCCACCAGCCGATAGGATTCCTCCCCCGCCGGCGTCTGCATGGACACCAGCCGCTCTCCTTTATCCACCGCCGTCACCGTGTAGTTGACCTCCGGTGAGCCGAAGCCGCAGTGCGGACAATGTGCGCGGCCGATATGGTTATAGCGCACAAATTCATATTCCAGCGGATGGTCACAGACCGGGCAGGCCACGATATCCTTGATAAGGTTGTCGGTAATGGGGGTTTCCCCCTCCAGATGGTCGATGCCAAAATACACCCGGTCGTTGTCCGGCGCCAGCCGGCCGCTGATCAGGTCGTCCCCGTTGAGGACCAGCTTGGTGACCGCGGGAATATAGGTATTGAGAACCCCGCTGATGAACTCGGGGTGCGCGTTGCGCTTGGCGGAATCCCGGAACAGGTTGGTGCAGACCAGATAGGTAGGCTGCAGATAGGGATAGACCCGGTTGGCGCTGCGCTCGTCGATCTCCAGCACGGCCAGATCCTTGCGCGCTTTGCCGGACAGGGTGCTTTCTTTAATCAGCGCCGTAGTGATGCCGGTATCCACGTTGCCGCCCGCCCGGTTGCTGGCAAATATATAGCCGTTATCCTCCAGCACGTCCGCGATCATATTGGTCACGGTGGTTTTCCCGTTGGTACCCGTGACGCCAATTATGGTTTTCGGCTTGTCCAGCTGTCCCAAAAAGGTGGGACAAAGAATCAGCGCCGCCTCGCCGGGCAGGTTGGTGGCGCTTTTTCCCAACAGCCGCATTAATGCGATCATACATTTAGCCATAGCCATGGTCAGATAAAAACGAATGGTTTTTTTCATATCCTGTCTCCCGTACCGGCCTGTGCGGCCCAAAACAATAGTCGGGATTAGTATACCGTTTTTCGCCGGTATTTTCAAGAAAAGTTTTCAAATGCGGCGGCACAGCCAAAAAATATGCCGGCGGGCCATGCTTCATGGCCCGCCGGCTGTTTTTGAGAAAGGCGCCGATCGATCTCTCCCGCTGGATTTATCCCTTGATAC
>URYP01000173.1 GCA_900552115.1 uncultured Oscillospiraceae bacterium
AACATTCAGTGACATTCTATGTTTTATACAAAACAGACACGGCGATTTTGGAACGTTCGTAAGTTTTTTGCTTAAAGGGTTGCAATTTTGTCATTTCTAGCTATAATAGCAGATAGTTTAGTTACAAACGTGTAACCTTTTGCGCGGGAAGAAAGGACAGTGATCGCCGTGCCGCAACAGGGGAAGGACATCCCACATTTAAGCAGCCCGGTACGGGCTGTGTCGGACAAGATCGTAAAAGAGTGGTGGCCCCAGGTTCTGACAATGGGATACCGGGGCTGTTATAAAACCGGCATGCGAACCATGCGCATCGCCAAACGCACCGTACGCCGAACCAGACGGTGGGCGCGCCCGGCAGGACGGCTGATGTACAAAGCGGCGGACGCTGTTTTGTTGCGGCATTGCCGCGGTGCTGCCGAGGAACTGAAGCGTGTGGCCGCCGGATTCCCGATTGCGATCCGCCGGGTGCGGGACGCTTGGAGCCAAAGCCCGGCCAAGGGGTTGGGCCAGGCGCTGCTGCTGCCGTTTTTGGCGGTACGCCGCCATCGCCGCGCGCTTTGCCGCGTGTGCAATGTCGCGGCGCCGGCCGTGGCTCTGGCTGTTTTGGCGTTTACCCTGCAGTATTGGGGCAACCAGCATTACGCGCTGGCGCTGGAATACGACGGTCAGGACGTCGGCTATATTCAGGATGAATCGGTGTTTGATGCGGCGGCGACCATGGCGGAAGGCCGGGTTATGGATAATAACGGCGCGTTTGCGCTGCAGCAGTCGCCTCGCCTGTCCATCGCCATTGCCGATCAGGATGCGGTGCTCAGCGAAACGGATCTGTGCAACAAGCTGCTGCGTATGTCCAGCGAT
The DNA here is from genome assembly GCA_900552115.1 of uncultured Oscillospiraceae bacterium. GTDB lineage: Bacteria > Bacillota > Clostridia > Oscillospirales > Acutalibacteraceae > UMGS1474. The sequence continues at coordinate 859 of URYP01000173.1, forward strand.
GCTGTGGCCGAAATGGTCGGCCTTTACATCGACGGTGAATTTGAAGGGGCGGTATCCTCGCAGTCCGGGCTGGAAGAGGCCCTGGAGGAAGTCACCCGGGTTTATGCCGGAGAAGAGGAGGACGCCTCCTTTGTGCAGGATGTGGAAATCCGCGAGGCCCTGTACCCGGTCGACGCCCTGCGCAGCGTGTCGGATATGACCGCCTATCTGCTCGAAGATAAAACCGTGCAGACCACCTGCACGGTCAAAAAAGGCGATACGTGGGATGCTGTCGCCAAGCGTTATGATACGACGGCGGCGGCGCTTAAAGAGGAAAATCCGGAGGTTGACAAGCTGGAAGCGGGCCGGGTTCTTCAGGTTTCCTACACCCAGCCCCGTATCCAGGTTCAGGTGGCAAGGGAAGACACCTATACGGAAGATATTGCTTTTAAAACGGTGACCCGGAAAACAGCCGATCTGTATGTTGGCCAGCAAGCGGTAACCGGCGGTAAAAAAGGGGAAAAAACCATTACCGCCAAAGTCCTGCTCATCAACGGGGAAGAAGTTTCCCGGGAAGTGCTGAAGGAAACGGTTACCAAAAAGCCGGTGGATAAGGTCACCAAGGTGGGAACGAAAACGATTTCCGCCAATCCGAGCCAGAACAAAGGGCTGTTTACCTGGCCGGTGCCGATCTGTTACAACATGTCCCGCGGATATGGAAACGGCCATGCCGGCCTGGATATCTGCAACGGGCCGGTGACCGTGATGAACCAGCCCTTTGTGGCGGCGGCTTCCGGCACAGTGGTGGAAGCCAGTTACGGGTGGAACGGAGGCTACGGCAATATCGTCCGTGTCGATCACGGCAACGGCTACACAACCGTGTACGCTCACTGCAACAGCTTGGCGGTTTCGGTTGGCCAGAAGGTCAAGGCAGGGGATATGCTGGGCCTGATTGGTAACAGCGGCGACAGCGACGGCCCGCACTTGCATTTTGAGGTGCGCGTCAACGGGGCTTATCAAGATGCAGGCCGCATCCTGGGTCTGTATTGATGACGAAGGACGGCAAACGGATGAACAAACGGAAGATCACCATTGGTTCCACGTTGATGCTGCTGATGCTGGCCGTGGTCAGCACCTTCAACATTACGTTTTTTGTGGCGTCGGAATACTACAATGCCCGGCTGGGCAACTTTGAAGAACTGGAATCGGAATATGAAAAATTCAGCGAAGTATCCAGCATCGTGGACAAATACTTTGTGGGTGAATACGACAAAGAGGAAATGATGGATGCAGCGCTGAAAGGGTACATAAACGGCATGGGAGACCAGTGGTCCTCCTACCTGACAGAAGAGGAATACCAGGCGGTGCTGGAACAGCGGGAAGGTACTTACGCCGGCGTG
>URYP01000174.1 GCA_900552115.1 uncultured Oscillospiraceae bacterium
AAAATTACATTGATTTCATGTTTGAGATTGCGTCACATGGAAAGAATGAAGAAATCGTCCGAATCCTGGTCGGAAGGCGAACGGGTTTCGCATAAGGTGTTTGGCGAAGGCGTAATTCAAAAGGTGTCCCCCATGGGCAACGACTCCCTGCTGCAAATCTCCTTTGATAAAGCGGGCGTTAAAAAGATTATGGCGAATTTTGCCCACTTAAAACGCTTATCCTAATACGGCATCGCGTCAAAGGGAGGATGAACGCTTATGAAAGCGGTGTTTCAGCGCGCCCTGTCCGCCCATGTGGAGGCGGAGGGGCGAACAGTCGGCCGTATCGGCGCGGGGGCGCTGATCCTGCTCGGTGTCGAACGGGAGGATACGCCTGAAAAAGCGGCGTTGATGGCGTCGAAAATCGCGAACCTGCGGGTGTTTACCGATCAAACCGGCAAGTTTTCCGACTCCTTAATAGCTACGGGAGGCGAAGCGTTGGTGGTTTCGAATTTTACCTTGTGCGCCAACTGCCGCCATGGCCGCCGCCCGGAGTTTTTGCAGGCCGCCCGGCCGGAGCAGGCTGAGCCGCTTTATCGCTTGTTTGCCGAGAGGCTGCGGGCCGAAGGCGTCCGGCAGGTCGAAACCGGCAGGTTTGGTGCGGATATGCGGGTTTTTCTCGAAGGGGACGGCCCGGTAACGATCCTTCTGGACACACAGGATTGGTTGAACTGATGTAACTTATAAAGAATGGGTGGTTGCTTTGACCATACTTCCGATCCCCGTGGGGGAATTACAGACCAATTGTTATCTGGTATATAACCGTCCGGATCAGGCGGTTCTCATCGACCCCGGCGACGAAGCCGGACGTATTCTGGAGGTCCTCCGTGAAAACCGGGCGGAAATCCGGGCCATTCTCCTCACACATGCTCATTTCGATCATATGATGGCGGCAGAGGCGGTAAAAAAGGCGTACAACGCCCCCTTAATGGTTTACGAAGGGGAGCGGGAGGCCTTGACGGATGGCATGGTGAACCTGTCGGTTCCCATGACGGGCCGCGGCTGCCGGGTAGAGGCGGAGCGATTTCTGCGCGACGGAGAAGACGTCGCCGTCGGGGATATGACGTTCCACGTCCGCCATACGCCGGGGCATACCGCCGGCAGCTGCTGCTATGAGCTGTGCGGCACGGACGCCCTGTTTACCGGGGATACGCTGTTCTGGAACAGCTATGGCCGCACGGATTTCCCCGGCGGCAGCGGCCGGGAGATCATTGCCTCGGTACGGGGGCTGCTGGCCCTGCCGGGCGACCGCGCGGTCTATCCCGGCCACGGTCCCTCTACCACGCTGGAAGAAGAGCGGCGTGCCAATCCGCTGGCGGGAGGCGGACGCCCATGATTCTGACTCTGTCCGGCCACGCCTACCGGTTTGAACTTGAAAACATCTGCCGGCTGTTTCTGCCGCAGGAAAAAATAGAGATCCCCGACGCCTCGCCGGAACAGCCGGAGGGAGTCGCCGCGGATACGCGGCTCGAAAAAGGGCCGGAAACGACGCGGCTTTTCTGCCGCCTGCGGCTGGAAGCCTTTGATGAAACGCTGGCCGCCGCCGTGGCGAACGAGCACCCTAATTGGCGGGATGAATGTGAGCTGCAGCTCGCCACCCTCCTGTACCGGTTGTTTACGCGCTTGTTCGGTTATGAGCAGGAGTGGGGCATTGTGACTGGCGTGCGGCCTGTCAAGCTGCTGCGCCGTCTGGTGCGGGACGAAGGGGAAGAGGCTGCCCTGTGCTATTTCCGGGAACGGCTGCTGGTCAATGAAAACAAAACCGCCCTTTGCCACACCACTCTGAAAATAGAAGATGAAATTCTGGCCCTGTCGCGTCCGGATTCGTTCAGTCTTTATATATCCATCCCGTTTTGCCCCACCCGCTGCGATTACTGCTCCTTTGTGTCGCAGACAGTGGAGCGCGCGGCCAAACTCATGCCCGCCTATGTCGACGCGCTGGAGCAGGAGATCGCCTATACCGGGGAGATCGCCCGCCGGCTCGGCCATTCCAATATTGAAATGACATGGAATACCTATTCCCATCTTTATCCAAAAGAAGAAGAGCGCGCAATCAAAATTCTAAACAAAATCGTGTAAAAAACGTGTACACATAAAACAAAACCCGCTATTCAAGCGGGTTTCTTTGATATTTGGCGGACAGAGGGAGATTCGAACTCCCGGTACGCTATTAACGTACACACGAGTTCCAGT
>URYP01000175.1 GCA_900552115.1 uncultured Oscillospiraceae bacterium
TGTGAACAAGCTTTATGACGGCATTGACAGGGTTCTTGCAGAGCTTAAAAACAGCCCGCGATCACCGGATTCGCCGGTTTTTTCCCCGTTTTCGCCTTACCCTGGATTTCGGGAACAGGCGACGCGTCGTTGCGCGGCTGGGTGTGCGTCCATTCCGGGCGTCCCATGCCTTTTTTCGCCATAGTTATCACCTCGCCCTTAGTTTTCTCCGGATGAGGCGATAATATCCCCTGACGGCAGGAGGAATGACATCTGTCTTTTTCGGTTTTGCGTACCCGCCGGAGTCAGCACATATCGCTTTTTTGAACGGGAAGCCAGACCTCATAATATCGATTTTGCCTTCGCATAACCGCATCTGTCCAAAGATGATAGACTTCAACGATCCTGTTTCCTTTTTGTGTATAACCCGCATTCGGCAGCCATGATTCAAAAATATACTGAAAAAGCCGCGGGAACTCTTCCCAAGCCAGTCCTCCACGCTCTGTTTTAAACACGGCATAGGTACCGGATGGTATAACAAACCTTTCCAGTGAACGGTTACTGGTATATTCCTCCGCCCTGGCAATACAGTAGTGACCATTTTGCCAAAGGCCATACCATATCCCATCGTATGAAGCATTACAAGGATGATCCCGGCCGCCTGCACTGATTTGTCCGGGAATAGAACCACACTCCTCCGACCACATATCATGCCGTAGTTCCTCCCGTGTTTTATACCCCTGCCCCTCAAACGGCCAGGCTATGCCCAGAACCTCTATATCCGCCAGTTCTGTAATATGAAAATCCATTTTTCTGGCTCCCTGCATCATAATCTGGAAAGAAGCGGGTGAATACACTTTTATTTTATTGGTGGAATCCCGTGCCTGTACAGGCGTTATCCCGTGCTGGCGTTTAAACACCCTGGCAAACGCATCGGCACTGTCCCATCCGTATTTTACCGCGACATCCACGATTTTGCCGGCCCCGTTTTGCAGCTCATACGCCGCAAGCGTCAACCGTCTGCGGCGTATATAGGTATTCAGCGTCATACCGGTTAAGTAACTAAAAAATCGTAAAAAGCCATCCCCGGATACGCCGGTCATTTGAGCCAGCTTCTCCATATCCAATTCACCGCACAAGCAGGATTCCACATACGCCATCGCATCATGAAGCCGTTTCAGCAAATCCATCCGTTTCCCCTCCCTGAACGTATTATAGCAGGCTCAGAATTTGTTTGCCCGACTTTTTACGGGCAGAATTTGTAGCGACATCTGTTTTTTGTATGGCTCATGCTCTATAAAAGGCAAAATAAAATTATTGTTTGTTCTGAACGGTAACCCAAAAAGCAGAGCAGTTTTATACTTTCTTCCGTGTCAAGATTATTCCAACGATTGCCCCTATAAGGACAATTGGAGCAAATCTGACAAACAGCCATTCAAATGCGTGAAAAACTACTCCGGCAACAGCGGTTTCAGGGTCACTAAAATTCCAACCTAAATAAGGGCTATTTAATACTATTAAGACCGCAGAAATTGTTACTAAGACCGCACACAATGAAATAAATAGCCAATGAACTGTTTTTCGTCTCGCGATCTTTTTTTGTGCGAGCTGTAAGTTTATGATCTCCAATTTTTCGGAAATCGCTTTTAAATCATCAACCTTTGACTCAATAACCGTTTCTCCAAGCAAAGTGCTTACTGGTGTTTCAAGCGCCTCTGAGATGGAAAGCAACATGTCAGAATCAGGGACTGACAATCCTTGCTCCCATTTAGAGATTGTTTGTCGCACCACATTCAACTTGACTGCAAGCTCTTCTTGCGAAAGTCCTTTTGATTTTCTGATTGTTTTGATGGTTTCGTTTAACATTAGGGGTACCCTCATTTCTTTAATTCGTTATCACTATTGTATGGGGAACGGCCCATTGCTACAAGCAACGCATATTAACATTCAAGTTTTATAGGCGCTATATGCTGTTGGGTATGTGACGAGGAATGGCTAAAGCCTGGCAAACGGTTCTCGGTATCATCTTATCGCTTTGTTAGGTAAATCATCTCTAATTATAGCATAAGGCAAATCTTCAACGAAAAAACCTCAAAACACATAAAAAAGCGACGAGCAACTCATTACGAATTACTCGTCGTAGGTATGGTCCGAGTGACAGGGTTCGAACCTGCGGCCTGATGGTCCCAAACCACCCGC
>URYP01000176.1 GCA_900552115.1 uncultured Oscillospiraceae bacterium
GCATGCGGCTGTTAACCGCAGGGTCGTTGGTTCGAGCCCAACAGGGGGAGCCAAACAAAAAAACAGACGCCAAAAGGCGTCTGTTTTTTTGTTTATCTCGTCTCGGTGGAATCGGGGCATCAAATTGTGCGGCAGCCGCATCGCGGCTGTTAACTGGCTCAGGTACCGCCGCTGCCGATGGCAGAGGAAGGCGATGCCTGAGCAGGAAGAAACAAGGAGTCCGCGCCGTGGCAGCAAGCGGGACGACTATGTTTCTGACCGGTGCGGGTCGTGGGCGTCTTTGCTTTGCAAAGACGCTTTCGAGCAGGGCAGGGGGAGCCAAAGAACAGGATACACCAAAAGGTGTATCCTGTTCTTTTATTTTATCGGATAACTACAGAACAATGAGTAGGACTTATCGGCCGCGGCGGAGTGAGTTTTAATGGTATGCAGGGCAAATATCCTTTTGCGCTCAAAAAGAGGAGCCGGTTTTAATTGGTACACGCTGATGATCCATGCGCCTTTCTCTGGTTAATGAATCGGCAGGGAATCTGGCAGCTCTTTAATTTGTTATCCCGTTTGTTGTTATGTTGCTTTTGTCACAGGCGCATGGTATAGTAAAGACGGTTGGATGTATCCCAAAAGGAGGGATGCCTTTGAAACGGCTGTATAAGGGCATAAAAGTGGCCTTTGTTTTCTTAATATTGCTGTCCGCCGTAGTGGTGTCGTGGTTTGCGTGCCGTCCATATACCGATAGCATGCAGCTGGGGCGGGGAGATGTGATCCCGCTGGAGCATGAATGGCGCGTATCGGCGTCTGCGGATAGCCGTACGGCAACCCTGCGCTGGACGCTCCCGGAATCCATGCCTTCGGATATGGCGTTATGCCTTCGCTCGAATTATATGGCCGTCACCGTCTGGGTCGGTGATGAAAAATTGTACGCCTATGGAGACCGGCCAACGTCTTCTTTTGGGGTTCCGTTGGGGCAGTTGTATCTAATTGTTGATTTGCCGGCGTCGGCGCAGGGTCAGGAACTGAGAGCGGAAATCAGCTCCCGTTGGGCCATCCAGCCGGAGCAGCTGACCGGCCGTACCTATTACGGCACGCGGGGGAATATCCGGTCACTTGTCTTTGACAGCAACACCGGGGCTTTTATTTTCGGCTTTTTGAGCCTGATTTTTGGAGCGCTGTTCCTACTGCTTTCCGCTTGTCTGGCATTGAAACGAAACAAGGCGTATACGCCATATAACGGGTTCCTGTACCTGGGCCTGTTCATTTTTTTGGCCGGCCTCTGGGTGGTTACCGACAGCAATCTTCCCCAATTTATAACCGCCCATGTGGAACCGGTGTTTTATACTTCGTTTTTCTCCTTTATGCTGATGCCGGTCGCCCTGCTGTTTTTTATCCGAGAAACCAAAATGCACGGCAACAGGGTGGTGGAAGCCTGCATTTTGCTGCTGCTTGTCAATATGGCGGTCAGCTCGTGCCTGCATCTGGCTGGTCTGGTACCGTTAATGGATTCGGTGCTGGCAACCCATGCCCTGCTGTTTATTTGCGTGGTCGTTTTGCTGGTGGTTTGCATCCGGGAGGAGTGGGTTTATCATAATCACACGCTGCGGGAAATATGGATTGGCCTGGCGGCTCTCGGCGCCTCGGCGCTGCTGGCCATCGTCCAGTTTTATGTGAGTCCCATGAGCGACAATTCCTTTTTCTTCCGTATCGGCTTGCTGGTGTTTATCATCCTGCTGTGCGTTTCCGCCTTCAAGCGGGCGGTCGCCGCCTTAAACGAAAATGCCCAGACAGCGGTGTACAAGCAGCTCGCTTATGTCGACTTAATGACCCATCTTCAAAACCGTACCGCCTTTGAAAAGGTGCAGGCGGATCTGGAAGCCTCTACTACACAGGCGGAACGGCTGGGGTATATTGTGTTCGATATCAATAACCTGAAAGAAACCAACGATACCTACGGACACGCCGAAGGCGATCAGCTCATTATCCGGGCGGGCCGGTATATCGGCCGGCAGTGGGAAGGGGTTGGTAAATGTTTCCGCATCGGAGGCGACGAATTTGCCGTACAGCTGAACCACACATCTGCACGGGAGATAGAAGAATCCCTGCGGTCGTTTGCCGCCGCTGTGGCTG
>URYP01000177.1 GCA_900552115.1 uncultured Oscillospiraceae bacterium
AAAAAAGCCACGTCTGCCCCGCTTTGGCGGCTGTCATACAGCAGGCGGCCCATGCCTTCGAACGTAGCCGCGATCTCCTTCTGAATTTCGGCCGATCGGGTTTTCAGTTTGACCGTATCCGCCAGCTCCGTCGTCTTTTTGCTCACTGTTCCAGCGGCGCTTTTGGCTTTCAGCAGGACTTCTTCCCATGTCGTCATATCCCGTCACCCTTTCGTCTGCTTTACATGGAATTTTTTGTTAGTATAGCACGTTTATGCGCGCGATTCAACCGCCCGGTGTAAAATTCCTAGGAATACCGGCCGCCGCCGACAAATTCCCGCAGCAGGGTATCCTGCGGCATATCCTCGATCGCCATGGGAGCGAAGGCTTTCATGGCCGTAAACAGCTTCTGTGCCGCAGCCGCCTGCGGATGGGACGGGTCCATCCGCTCCAGCACGGGAAGGATTTCCCCCGCAAAAATGCAGGGTTCGTAAGCATGGGTGGTATCGATCAGCGCGTCGACGGTATCGACGTAAGGGAACATATACGCCGACTCGCCCCGCACCACCTGCTGCCACATGTGGAGCGTATTCTCAATCGGGCTACCCCGAAAGCGCATATCCCGCAGGATGCGGCGCACCAGCCGGAGCTGGCGGCGGGCCAGAATTTTGCTTTCCCCTTCATAGATGGGGGTTACCGTATTGACGAACACTTTATACAGGCTGTCCTGCGGCATATGCTGCTCAAAAATGGGATTGAGCGCATGTATTCCTTCAAAAATAACGATGGAATGCCGGCCAATGGTCAGCTCCTGCGTCTCTGCGGCCGGCCGGCCGGTCTGAAAATCAAAAACAGGCAGTTCTGTACGTCCCTGCAGCAAGATTTCGCGCATACAACTGTGCAGGCGTTCCAAATTGAGCGCTTCGAGCGCCTCATAATCGTAGCTGCCGTCTTCAAGCTGCGGCGCCTGATAGCGGCCGCGGTAGAAATTATCCAGCGACACCACCTGTGTGTCGATCCCATGCTCTTTCAGCCGGTCCCGCAGGAACATGGAGGAGGTGGTTTTTCCCGCCGCAGATGGGCCGGACAGCATCACCAGGCGGCAGCCGTTCACACCGTCTGCGAGCCAGGCGGCGGTTTCTTCGATCTCCCGCTGATACCGCCCGTTTTCCTCGGCGATAAACGCCTGCGGGTCCGCCGCCGCCCGGCGGTTGATCTGCTCAACGTCCAGCAGTCTCCTGCGCACCAGTTTCTTCATAAAATGTCATCACCCGTTCCTTCCGTTTCAGCAGTTCCGGCAGCCCGGCGTTATACTCATAAGGAAACTTGTAATTGAAAATCCGTTCCAGGTAATCGGTTCCCGGCCGTTTCAGCTTGGTGACCGCGCCCGCGCCGCATCCCAGAATGGTATGCGTTTCATCCATGATATAGACATTATAAAGCCCTTCGCAGCCCGGCCGGGACCATCCCACGTTTTCCTGGTTCCCCACCATACGGCTTTGCCGGTAGAGATAATAGGGACGGTATCCGGCAAAGGGAAGCGCCTCTCCCGTGAGGTTTACCATCCGTACGGCCTCCTCCCCCCGGGTATAATCGGCCCGGCGCTGAATCATCAGGTTGGAGGCGCGCTTCATGGACAAGGTATGTATGGTTATACTTTCCGGTGCCAGCGATAATATACCCGACAGCGTTTCGGAAAAACCCGCAAAATTGTCCCCCGGCAGTCCGGCGATCAGGTCGGTATTGATATGGTCGCAGCCGGCCTGCCGCGCCAGATCATAGGCTGTGTAGAACTGGTCGGCCGTATGACGGCGTCCAATGGTGCGCAGTACGTCGTCCCTCAGGGTCTGCGGATTGATGCTGACGCGGGACACGCCCGCCGCGCGGATGGCCCGCAGTCTGTCGACATCGACCGTGTCGGGACGGCCGGCTTCCACCGTGTACTCCCGCAGGCGGGAAAGATCGAACGAACGCTCCACCGCGCCCAAAAGCCGCGCGAGCTGCTGCGCCGACAGGGTGGTCGGGGTACCGCCGCCGAAATACACCGGTTCCAGCCGCAGGCCGAGCCGGCGGGCG